>JBDTVG010000159.1:0-13228 GCA_040007395.1 Chloroflexota bacterium | reverse complement strand
TTCAAACTATACCTGAATTGGCTCACTCGCTACCTATTCCTTTGCCCCACCCTCATTTAAATCTCGACGACTCGCAAGGTGATCCCATCGCGGGAGGGAGTCGTGACCAGTGTGGTCGCGGCAATCCCTAATTGGTCATAGACAGCTTGTGTGGCTTCCGTGACCAAGCGTGCTACGTTGGTCGAGTTGCAGATCGAGCATAGCGTTGGGCCAGCGCCGCTGATCACCGTCGTGAGCGCTCCGGCAAGATGCGCCGCTTGCCGGACTTCGCGCAAACCGGGCATTAGATGTTCGCGGGCAGGTTCCACCAGAATATCGCGGGACATGGCATCCGCCATCAACGCGACATCGCCACGATGAATTGCCGTAATCAGTAACGCGACTCCCGCCGACTGCTGCACATAATCGCTGAACGGGATTGTTTTGGGCAGCACAGCGCGGGCTTGCGTCGTCGGCACGGCAACCGCCGGAGTCACCAACGCCAACACAAGATCGTCGGGAACAGGCAGTTTATAGATCGAGTCGGGAGTTAGTCCTGTAATCAGCACAATGCCGCCAAGCAAGGCCGGAGCGACATTATCGGCATGGCGACCACTAACAGCGGCTTCGGCTTCGACACACGCCAAGAGAAGTTCCTCGCGGCGCAGCAGGTTATCATACAGGGCGTTAACGGCAACAGCGGCTCCTGCGGCACTCGCGGCGCTGCTGCCCATGCCACTTTCCAGCGGCAATCCTTTATGAATACGCAGTTTCACGCCGTAATCGTGGATCATCAATTGATCCAGCACAAAACGGGCAGCGATCCCGGCAGTATTCTTTTCAGCATCACGCGGCAACCGTTGATTATCACCCGTGATTGACTCTATCACGACACCGGGAACCTCTGTCCGTTCCGCGTAAATCGTATCGTAGGGAGCCGCTAGCGCCATCCCCAGAATATCAAAGCCCGACCCAAGATTGGCAATCGTGGCAGGCGCAAAAACTTCGACGGCGTGCGGCATGGTTTAAAGTACCTCAAGCGCCTGAGTCAGGTCGGCAATGATGTCAGTAGTATCTTCTACGCCGATGGCGAACCGCACCAGATTATCCTTGATGCCGACTGCCAGCCGTTCTTCGGTGGTCTTCTCAAAATAGGACATAAGCGCGGGCTGCTCGATCAAGCTGTCCACGCCGCCTAAACTTGGCGCGATGTATGGGATCTGCAATTTGTCGATAAAGCGGCCTGTATCTTCGAGTGAGCCACGTACCTCGAAGCTCACCACGCCGCCAAAGCCCTTCATCTGTTTGCACGCAATTTGATGATCGGGATGTGAGGGCAGCCCCGGATACCATACTCGCTCGATCTTTGGCTGGCGTTCAAGGAACTGCGCAACAGCCATCGCTGTCGTGTTTTGCTGCGCCACCCGTAAGCCAAGCGTTTTGAGGCCACGTTCCAGCAAATAGGCATTCTGCGGATCGACAATGCCGCCTAACACACCCCGCGCATCCCGCAGCGCTGCGATCCGATCCTTGCGCCCTGCGACGACACCCGCCAGTAGGTCATGATGTCCGCCCATGTATTTAGTCGCGCTATGCGTTACGTAATCGATCCCGTAGTCTAACGGACGCTGATTGATAGGCGTGCCGAAAGTGCTGTCAATCATGGTGCGAATCTTGTGCTTTTGTGCTATCTGGGCAATGCGTTCGAGATCGACACAGCGCAGATAGGGATTTGTTGGGCTTTCAGAGATCAAGAAGCGCGTCTCTTTGCGGATCGCCGCTTCGAGTGCTTCATAGTCACCCATCGGCACAACGCTAGTTTCGATCCCTAACCGCTTGAGAAAGGTCATGCAGAACTGGCGCGTCCGACGGTAGCAATCGTCGGTCATGACGATATGCGCCCCAGTAGGCAGGCTCGCCAGCAATAACGATGTGATCGCTGCCATGCCCGACGAAAACAGCACCGCATCGTCGGCACCTTCAAGCGCCGCGACTTTGCGTTCTACCGCCTGAACGGTGGGATTGCCGTAACGCCCGTATTCCTCACGTCCTTCGACTCCATTGCCCCACGTTTTCTGCTGCATGAAGTTGACCAGATCGGCGGTATCAGCAAAGGCATACGTCGCCGTCTGGATAATCGGCATCGGGATGGACTGGTGGGCGCGTTCGCGGTCATCGCCACCATGCACGGACAGCGTATTGACACCGGGAGTTTGGGCTTCTACACCCTCTGCGTTACTCGACTTCTCAAACGGTTTTCTCGTCACGATTTGACTGGCTCCGTACCCAAGATTATGCCCTTGAAAGCACCTGCTAAAATGCGTGGAGCGACGATACTGTATATCACGCGAAAACGCAAGAGGCGAACCGCTAGCAGTGTATGCGTTTGGCAAGCACTCTGAGCCTACAATATGAAGTGTACCTATCGAGCAATGATTAAAAACTCTTTAGCGTTCTATATCAGCTCATGTAGACATACTATAAGCTTGGTAAGAGCGCTACCTGCTAGTTCAGGGATATGAATGTCTGCCTCGGCAGTCAACTCTGATATTGATGGATTTACTTCAACGACATAAGTATTGTTGGCTTGTTTAGCCCGCGAAGGGAAGCCAGCCGCAGCGCGTGCAAGCGTCGATTGAACCGGGACACGCTCACACCCATCACATTGCCCAAGCGCGTCATCACGCACACCGCTCGTTCATGATGGTTCTGGAAATACTTGGCTGCAATCACCCCCACCGTCAAGATCTCCGCCGCTGTGCCTGTGACCCGACAGTCATCCCTAAACCCATACCCTTTCAGAATATCATCAATCACCACATAGGCCGTTACAATGTATGTGTCGTTCATGTCGCTCCCTCATTTCATGGGTGTGTTGCAACTCCCATTCTAACGAGTCCGGCATGAACGGCTTTAACTAGCAATCACGGTACTATTGTAATTGGGATACTCCTTGGGCAGCTACCGCCACTGGCAGCCTGTCCACAGAATGTACAGGATAGCCTTGATGAACGCTCTCAACTCTAACCGCATCGGTCGGCCTAGCCCCCAGTGTTTATTGATGTCCAGCCCTTCGATGATCGCCCATTGTTCATCCGTCATATCACTTGGATAAACTACATTTTTGTGACACACTTCTCGTGATTCCTGTTGGCTTGGATTGTTGTCTGATACCTCCAGTTCTACCCTACAGGAGCCACTTCCTTATTTCCCCCAATACGCTCTTAGGCAAATAAGTAAACAGGACATTACACTTGGACGACATCGTTATTCGGGCTGAGGGACTCGGTAAGCAGTATCGCATCGGGAGCCATAAAGCCCGCTACAGTACCTTGCGCGACACGTTGACCAGCGCGGCAGCAGCTCCTTTCAAGCGACTGCGTGCCGTATTGCGTAACCAGTCGGCAGCAGCACCCGATCAGGTCTTTTGGGCATTGCAGGACGTGTCATTTTCGGTTAAGCGCGGCGAGGTCGTTGGCATTATCGGACGCAACGGTGCAGGCAAAAGTACCCTGCTCAAGATCCTGTCGCGTATCACTGAACCGAGTACAGGTTACGTTGATCTGGAAGGCCGTATCGGATCGCTTTTAGAAGTCGGGACAGGCTTTCACGCCGAATTGACCGGACGCGAGAACGTCTTTCTCAACGGTGCGATTCTCGGTATGAGCCGCCGCGATATTGAGCGCAAGTTCGATCAGATCGTGGATTTTGCCGAAATCGAAAAGTTCATCGATACCCCCGCCAAGCATTATTCCAGCGGGATGTATATGCGGCTAGCCTTTGCCGTTGCCGCCCACCTTGAACCGGAAATTCTGGTCGTGGATGAAGTGCTAGCGGTTGGCGATCTGGCCTTCCAAAAGAAATGCCTCGGCAAAATGGGCGAAGTTGCCCAAACTGGACGAACAGTGCTGTTTGTTAGTCATAATATGGCGGCGATTACGCGGCTGTGTCCCCGTACTATTTTGCTCAACGAAGGCAGAGTGATGATGGATGGACCATCGAATCAGGTGATCAGCGCTTATCTACAATCGGAGATGGGCGGCATGGCGGCGCGCCGTTGGTCAGATCCCAGCAAAGCGCCGGGGGATTCGATTGTGCGGCTGAACTCAGTTCGCGTTTGTACGAAAGATGATCAGATCACGGATGCCATCGATATTCGCCAACCTGTCGGCGTAGCGATTGACTATGAGGTATTAGAGGCGGGGCATGTGCTGGTTCCGAACTATCATTTTTTCAACGAAGAAGGGGTATGCGTTTTCATCGCCAGCGACGTGGATCGCACTTGGCATCGGCGGCCTCGACCTGTCGGTCACTACACCACAACGGCTTGGATTCCCGGTAATTTTCTGGCGGAAGGCAGCCTAATTGTTGGCGTAGCAATCAGTACGATGGAGCCGTTGACGGTTCACTTCTTCGAGCGTGACGCAGTAGCCTTCCAAGTTGTCGATAGTCTGGACGGCGATTCGGCGCGGGGCGACTATGCGGGGCCGATGCCGGGTGTTGTTAGGCCGCTGCTCGACTGGCAGACACAATTCGACCAGTCTGATCAAAAGATTGCAGCTTTTCCGGCAGACAAGCAGTAAAAACTACTGATGTGTCGCCAGAATCCGCCCGCAGCTTCCGCAGTAGATCAGCGTTTTGGCCTGCCGAACCTGCTGTGCAAGCGCTGAGGTCTGCTCTACGCCACACGTCATGCAGCTATTGCCTTGCAGTAGAGCGATGGGCTTTCCGTTTTTAGTTTTACGCAGTGTCTCATAGGTTGTTAGGCCAGCCTTGTCGATAACCTCTGCTGCCTGTTTGCGCTGTGCGGTGACTGTGATCACTTCTCCTTCGAGGCGTTGCTTTTCGTCCAATAGATCGACCTGTGACCCCGCCCAACGCGCCTGTGCATCGTTCAGAGTCTTTTGGGCTTCTACCACCGCCGCTTGACCACTTTCGCTCTGAACCATCGCCTCTAGCAGTTCATCTTCGAGTTGGCTTTGCCGCCGCTTCAACGAGGCGACCTCATCCTGCATTTCCTGTAATTCTTTGGGATTACGGATTTTGCCACTGTACAAGCTGCTATCGGTGGTCTGGATCTTCTGGACGATACTCTTGATTTCGAGATCAAGATCGCGGGCGCGAATCTGCGCGGGTTTTAACGTTTTTTCGGCGGCTTCAAGCTGACTGCGAGCTTGAGTGACACTTTCATCCTGACCGAGGATTCCTTCGATCTCCTTGAGCCGTGCGCGGCGTTTGGCAAGTGTGAGATCAATGGCTTGAAGCTGGTAGAGCAATACGGCTTGGCTTTCCTGCATCCTTAGTTTGTTAACCTTTTACCTGAAAAATGGGTGTTGAGATTATAGCTAAATGTTGAAACGGCACACTAACCAGTTTGACATCTATAGTCTCCTAACCTAGAGTTAGGAGTACATCATATCATCGCACACTGAGAGAATAACAATGACTGTTCCTAATGGAACGCTGGTTAGCGAGTCGACTCAGACAAAAGCTCAAGCTGGAAGGACTTTTGTAATTTGGACTCTAGCAACGCTTGCTTTTTTTCTAATAGTTTATGCTTTAAGCACCTTTGGCCCAGAGGATACTGATCCTCAGCGAGGAAACGATGCGATTTGCTATTCAATCGCGTTGCTACCTGCAATAGGAATGATTTTGGCGGGGTTAAATCTGTTCCAGCAGCGCAAAAAATTAGAAATCTATACTGACGGTTTTATTCTTCGAAATGCCAAAGATGGTAACAATCTAGAGTCAGCACTTTGGCGTGAGGTGAACGATATTACGTGGTCACAAGATCGACAACGAACGACCAACCGTACAGCGGGGTATCTATTTTTTGGGATTATAGGTGCGCTAATCGCTTCGAGCCTATCAGAAACAACGTGGGAAAACAGCAAGCGAGATCTCTACATCAAGCTTGCGAATAAGAAAAAGATTACCTTGGATATTTCATTCGAAGCGCCCCAAAAACCAAACGTTCCCTTGATGAACGAAACCCGTAAGGCTTGGCTTGCCGAGGCTATTCAATCATTAAGAAACGGTAAGGATGTCGCTTTTGGAAATCTCCTAGTTACCGTAGCAGGCGTAAAACAGGGAGATAAGTTTGTTGAATGGAAAGCTATTATCGAGGCAAAATCCATCAATCAAGATGGAAAAGTAGGTATTGTCTGGACAGATCCCTCCAAGAAGAAGCCTCAGATCATGTCTGTACGCCTCGGTCTAAGAGGCAATGCTTTAGTTCAGCTTGTCAACAAAAGAGTAGAAAAAAACATTGGATTATCTACCAGATTGGGAAACCCCAATTCTTATAGGTCCTAGGAGAATATGATGCAATCGGGCGTACAAACTCAGGGCTGGCACATTGAGAAGTGGGGAGCTTTGGGCTGGATCGAGACAGTTCTCAAGCTGGTCGCCATCGGGGCGGGGATGGTGGCTTTTGTCAGGTCGCTTTCCGCGGACGGTTTTGTGCTAGCGAACAATTCACATCTTGCTGCGGTAATCGTTCTCGTTTTGCTGGTTGTCGCCTCCATCGTGCAGGTCACAATACGCTTTCAGCAGCGCGAGACAGTTTCAATGATCTTCGCCATACTCAATCTATTGGGGCATCTGGGGTTGTTGTTCGCCTTGCTGCGTCTGCCCGATCATCGCACCCTGCCGCTTATTTTCGGTGTATTTTACATACTCGGACAATTGACGAAGCTGCAATTTCTGAGAACATCGGGCTATACCGAAGGCGGAGCGACTACTCGTATGATGCTTGGTATCACCACGATTCTAACGGCTATCTATGTGTTGTTCGCCGTTTTTATGGTGCTTTAAGCATATTAACACCAACAAAAAAGGCAGTCCGCTTCCGCAGACTGCCTCTATTATTTAACTAAAAATTTATTTTGTTAAATTTATTTACAAGAATGATAAAAGTTTTTCCATCTTTTGACAAGTTACTTTTCATAGAGACTCTAGCGAAAACGCATTAAGGATTTTTCTCACATCAATTTTTCGTGAAAATTGCGTGAAAATTATATTGCATCAAAATTAAGGTGTTCGCCGTAGCGGTTAATACTTTCACGCTACGGGATAACCGAATAGGCAGGTGTAATGATCTGGCTACTGCGTCGCGTGTTGATATTGGAGTTGATCCTTGCCGGGGTTTGCGGCGCAGTCGTGCTGATCGCACAGCAGAATCATACACCCGATCTACTGCAAAGGCTCGACTTCGGCGTGTGCGATGGTGAGCCATGCTGGCGGGGCATCAAGCCGGGGATGGCTTGGGACAAAGTTCAGAACTATGATCTGATGCTCGATGGCAAATCGCGGCAATATGCTGTCCATCTGCCGCCGATCAGTGGCATCAGGTTTGACCCCGATGAGCGTGAAGCGAAGATTAGTGGTATCACGATTGAATTTGATTCTGGCCCTGCGCTGCCTCTGACCCTCGGCGAAGTCATCACCCGTTATGGATCGCCGTGTCGTGTCGTGATGAACCTCAATCTCATTAGTGCTAGCTCCAAAACAACGTTTTATTGGATAGACTTGCTTTACCCTACAATGCAGCTAAGTTTCAGTTCAGAAGACGGCGCGGGCAGTGGCTTCCGACTCCGACCAGAGTCCCAGATTGTTTTCTTCCAACTTATTACTGAGGATAATCCAAACCGCGTTGGGACATGCGGCGATTTATCTGAAAATGAGGGGTCATGGTACGGCTTTACGTCTGTTGAAAAGTATCTTGCTCGTTTCGCCCAAACCCAAGCTAATGTTCCAAGACAAGTGAAATAGGTAGACCCCTGATGCGGAAGGCATTCAGGATGAGGAGCAAAAATTACGGAAGACCCCCTAAGGTTTCGCCTACGGAAAGCAGAGTAGCGGACAGCCTATACGCCATCCCGCTCTACTGTTAAGACTCTTGGGAAAGTGCTGATCGCGGAGTATAGTTAGCAGCGGTATTTTTCCTGCAACACCGCTAATTTGAATCTTGAACGGGGTAAGTCTGCATGAGTGTAGAGTCTCTGCCTGTCGATAAACCAGCCAAACCAACCACAAATGGCATGCTTGGGTTGCTCAGGCGTAACAAATGGATCTGGAAATTCGTCGGGCTTGGCTTGTCGGTCTTTATCGCCGTCTATCTGCTCAAGCAAATCGACTTCAAAGAGTTCAGCGATATGGTCAGAGCAGTTCCAGTAGGCAGTTTGGTGCTAGCCTTTCTGATCTACATGCTGCTGAACTTTTCCCGGGCGCTGCGCTTTCGACTGCTGCTAGGCCAGCAAAACACACCGATCAGGCTGATGTATCCGATTGCCTTGTATCACAACTTTCTTGTGCGTACCCTACCCTTCAAGACAGGTGAACTCTCCTATATTGTTATGCTGCGTACCTACCTAAATCAGCCAATTCGCGAGGGGGTGGGCAGCTTGCTTAGTGCGAGATTGTTCGATCTGCTGCTGGTGGCTTCGGGTTGTACGTTGGGTATTCTCACGGCGACTAGCCAACTTGCCACGCAGAGCCATCTGATCTTCACGCTGTTTATCCCGGTACTTGCCATCTCTGCCATTGCCTTGTATTTTGCTGGCCCCATCCTACGTCAGTTGATTGGTCTGGGCCAAACCCTGACGAAACGTGGTTCACCGAGTGTTGCGCGATTTTCGAAATGGGCTGCCGAGAAATTGACATTGGTGGCGGGGCAGTTCGAGCGTATCCGCGAACCACGTTTTTTCTTTTCGACGATACTGCTTTCGGCATGTATCTACGCCTCCAGCGCAATGTTCAATCTGGTGCTGCTGTGGGCGATTGGTGTCCAACAAAATCTAGGGACGCTGCTGATTGTGGTCAGCATCGCCATGTTTGCCGAAGCACTACCCTTTAGCATCGCTGGACTGGGACTTGTTGAAGGTGGCTGGACTTTTGGGTTAGTGGCTTTCGCAGGTCTAACTGCGTCGAATGCTGCGTCGATTGGCTTCTTTCTCCACGCTTGCCAACTGCTTTCAGTAGCACTGTCCGGCCTGATCGGGTACTCGTTACTTCAGCTTTCGAGCCGCGCTGCACGACAAACCGCTGTCGCTGATCAGGCGAACTAGCCGATGATCGCAGTCCGAAAACATCACTATCTTCTGCTGGCCTTAGTGCTGCTCTTGATCTTTGCGGCATTGCTGCGGACGCAATATATCGTTAGTTTTGTCGAATGGCCCGATGAAATCCGATCTGTATGGCGGGCCAACAGCAGCCTAACTAACCTATTGATTCGCACTCCGGGCGACTGGCCTCCGCTGTATGGCATTATCGTGTGGGGCTGGATGAAGGTCGCTGGCCCGTCACTGGAAGCCTCGCGCTTTCTGTCGATCCTGTTTAGCCTTGTGGGGCTGGCCTTTATCTATCGCGTCTCATTGAGCTTGAATCGCGGTATTCTACGAGGATCGGAATCGCAAATCGCCGCGATTCTTTCGACCGCCGTTTTTGCTGCGTTGGGCTATCTAATCTTCGCGGGAGTCGATGTCCGCGCCTACGGAATGCTGCTCACGTTGGGCGCGTTGGCCTTCTGGCTGACTCTGCGCTGGCTGAACAAGCCTTCGTGGCGCAAAGCGGCAGGACTTGCTATTTTGCTGGCAATAATGTTCTATAGCAGTTTCACGAGCGCCCTGTTTATCGTCTATCTGACGCTGTTTATTGTGGTCATGCGCCCCCGCCTATTCTTGCAGTGGGTCGCTATCGGTATCGGCGTGTTAATCCTGACGATCCCGATCATTCCGCAGTTTATCAAGAATGGGCCGGGGCGCGTCACCAGCCGACTGCTGCAAGTGCCGCTGCCCTTTGGCGAAGCCATGCTCAAGATTTATCAAGATTTCGGCGGCTCCATTGTATTTGTCGGGCTGCTGGTAATCGCTGGATTGCTGCTGCTATGGCGGCTGGTCAAGTTCCCAACCGAACGCCGTTACATTTTGCTGCTGATGCTCTGGATACTGTTCCCGATTGGGGTGTACTTTGTGACCCGCAATCAGGAATTCATGAAGCCGCGCTATATGTGGTGGGTCGCCGTAGGACTAGCACTGTTTATCGGTTACGCCGCGATCCGATTACCACGCCCTGTCCAGTGGATCGCGATTGCTGCTTTTGTGATCTTACCTGTAATCCCAGTAGACTTTTTTGCCTATCGATTGGCGATTACCACATCGCCACCGTTTCGTGATTCGTTTTCGTGGTTCGTGAAAAATCTGCGCCCCGGCGATGTCTTGGTGATCGATCCTAACTGCACCTGCGGCGATCAATTCGCGTGGGATTATTTTTTGCCGCAGTACTTCCCAACGGGCTATTTGCCGATTGCGAATCACCCCGGCAGTGCCTCGCGAGTCTGGTATCTTTCGACAACAGGTTGGCCTCGCGACGAAGCGCTACTGTCCGAAGTTGAAAAAGGGCGCAAACCCTCGATCTTTGTCGGCCCATGGTTCTTTTTGCTGCGCCTGTACGAAGGCCCACCAGCGTGGGATGGCGCACGCTTCGACGATAAGATCCTGCTGAATGGCGTGGAGATCGAGAATAACCGGATGTACATGGCAAAAGGCGACTCGTTCCGGGTCAAGTTATGGTGGTCGACACAGCAGCCACTAGATCGCGATTACAGTACCAGCCTGCAAATTCTTGATGAGTCGGGCAAGTTGATCGCCCAAACCGATGGCCCACCCAAAGCAACCGATACACCCACCCAAACCAGCGCGTGGAAACCGGGAGTCTATTATGAGGACTTCCGCGATCTGAAACTGCCGCCAACCTTAGACGATGGCGACTATCGGTTGGTGGTGACAGTCTATCAGCCCGAAGATGGCACGCGACTCAAACCGGAGGATACGCCGTTGTGGGAACGCACTGGCCCAGACAATTCTTTTTACATATTGAAGCATATCCGGGTGGTATCCTGAGCAATGGCTGATCAAGGTGATAGACCTACGCTTACTTCTACGCCGCAGCCGACCATTTCAGACCGACTCTGGTTGGTCGGGATTGTGGCGGTAGCGGTGCTGCTGCGACTTATCTTTATTCTGATCATCGATCTCAAACCTAATTTCGCGGGCGGTGATGTCGCGTTTTATCTGCGGTATGGGTTGGAATTGGTCAAGAATTCGTCGCCGCCACTCGCCCCCGGTCCCGGCTATCTGGTGTATGTCGGACTCATCCAGCTTTTTATCCCTACTGCAACTGTTGAAACGAATACCGCGATTCTCGTTATTCGTCTGCTGAATATTATCTGGCATGTCCTGTTGATCTTGGCGGTCTACTCGTTGGGCAAACGCTACTTTACGATTGGCGTGGCGCGGCTGGCAGCTCTCGTGATTGCCATCAGTCCTGCTTTTATCATCGAAGCGGGGACTCCTGTTACCGAGAGCGTCTTTATCGCGTTGCTATTCGCTACACTGGCAATCTACGCGGCCTATCAAGACAACCCCAACTGGCGAATCATGCTGGTAGTTGGCGTGCTGTTGGGGATAGCGGCGCTCACGCGGGCGCAACTGCTGCTATTTCCAGTATTGCTTATGGCGCAGTTAATCCGCTTGCATGGGTGGCGGCAAGGGCTACGCTTCGCCGCTGTGTTAATTGTCGCCTATAGTCTGACTCTCTCCACATGGACGATCTATAACTGGTTCAAGTGGGATCGTGTGGTGGTCGGAGCGGAAGGGATCGCCGGAACTGCATGGATGGGGCTGTATGGTCCACAAAGCCCGCAAGCGGTGGACAAGGCGCTAGGCAATGGGGTATTGGAAGGCAAAGGCAACGAGCTGTTTATAGAGCAGGTGTTACAGAAGTTGCAAAGCGACCTGCCCAACTACATCAAAATACGTTTCGCCAATATCAGCACTGCCTACCTACAGCCGCATAACACGCCCTATTTTCCCGGCGACAGCCTAAAAGACGCAGCGGCACAGTGGTTTACTACAGATCGCAGTTTGAACGGATTGCTTGCCCTGACACATGGCGATTACTTCTGGCCTAAGCTGCTGCTGTACTGCTTTCACTTGTGGGCGGTGATCATGGGCTGGATTGGGCTGGTGCTGTGTTGGCGGCGCTTCTGGATTCTGCTGCCGATAGCGGGCTATATCCTGTACACAACCGCCGTTCACAGTGTTTTGCTGGCGCTGCCCCGCTATCTATTCCCCATACAGCCCGCGCTGATCCTGTTCGCGGGCTGTATGACTCTGGAACTGGTGAGAGTTCTCCGACGCGATAGAAACAATCAGGTACTTTGGCGTAGGCTTGGGGCAACCAATTAATAAATTGGTATACGTAAAAATCAAGTTGGGGCAAGTGGAAAGGCTTACTAACAGATGGCAGCGCGTAACGTACAAGTCATTACTGCATCTTATGATTCGGGGTATCGGGACTGGCGGGCGGGTCAAGGCCCCAAATACATTCTGGAACACGGCTTGCGAGATGTTCTGATGCAGCGTGGGTGCTCGGTATCATCAGTAGATGTAACTGTTGACTTTGTGACAGAAAATGCCGTCGCTTTTGGCGTATGCCGAGCGCTTTCTGAGCAAGTAAGCGCCGCCCGCAAGGCGCAAGCGTTTCCCCTTCTGCTGACCGGCAACTGTGGAAGCGCCCTTGGCACACTGGCAGGCTTAGAAATTGGAAAAACGGGCATCATTTGGTTCGATGCTCACGGTGAGTTCAACACTCCCAATACCACCCTGAGCGGATTTCTGGACGGCATGGGTATCGCCACCATAACAGGACGGTGCTGGCAAGCGATAGCCGCTACGGTTCCCGGCTTTGCCCCGTGCCAGAAAATCATATTATTCTGGTTGGGGCACGAGATATAGACCCCGAAGAGCGGGTCATGCTTGAAAATTCTGGTGTTGTATGGGTCAGCGCTGCACAAGTTCGAGAATTAGGACTACAAAATGCCCTTGTGCCGCACCTTGAGCGCTTGCGTCAGGAAGTCGAGCAAGTTTATGTACATCTTGATCTGGATGTCCTCGATCCAACAGAAGCTCACGCCAATTCGTATCTTGCCCCGGAAGGCTTGACTGTAGCCGAAGTAAAAAAAGCTATCGAGGCAGTCAAAGCAAAATTCAGTATTGCAGCGGGATGTCTGGCTTCTTTTGAACCCGATTGCGATACAGATAATCGAGCTTTAAATGCTGCATTGGAACTGTTAGCTGCGCTCATTTAGCTGTTGTAAGCCGACATAGGATTTCGCAACTAATGGTGAACGTCGTAAGAATTGGCATAGTGTTATGCAGGACTACACCCAGGAGATTGTGCCAACTTT
>JBDTVG010000158.1:0-17404 GCA_040007395.1 Chloroflexota bacterium | reverse complement strand
TATCAGGCATCTACCGAATAGTGCGTGGTAGAGTGAATACCTATGTATTGAACGATGTCGAATCGTATATAACCGTCATTGATACCGGATTCCCCGGTACCACTCCCCATGTGATGCAGCTTGTACACGACATTGGGCGTGTACCGCAAGATGTGCGGCATATCTTGATTACTCACGCCGATCTCGACCACATAGGCGATTTGAGATCGTTAGTTAAAGCTACAGGAGCGCGTGTCTACGCCAGCGCCGCATCCCAAACTTTTCTCAAGCGCCGTCGTAGTCCGCCCCACCTGCGTTTAACAACCAAAGTTATTGCCGATAGTGTTGGATTTTTCGTTCTGAATGGGGTACATGTTGATCACATCGTGGCGGATGGAGATATGTTGGATATTGCGGGTGGTATCCGCGTAATCGCTACACCGGGACATACACCCGATCATGTTAGCTACTTTTGGCAACGTGAGCGTGCGTTATTTGCAGGTGATTTAATTTGCAATTTGGCGGATGGATTGTCATTAGTATCAGATTGTTGGATGCATGACATAACTGCTGCCCGACAAAGTGCCGCTAGCGTATTGGCACTAGATCCAGCCATAATCTGCCCGGGGCATGGAGAGATCTGGTTAGCGTCTCAGGCACCAGCACAGATCGAACTATTACGAATACCCCTATCTGCTAAAAACAGCAGCCAGCATCTTGGTTAAATCGATCCTCTCTGGATCAACTATCGCAAGACTCGCTTCGAGGTTGCTAACGGCTGCCCATTCATAGCATAGTAGAACGGGTCGGCGGCGGTAATTGATCCACGCTGCACCGCTTGTCGCGTAATAGCGGCTTTGTACAAACTCGCGGCAAACTCTAGGATTCGCCGCGCTTCGAGGCCACTAATTAGCGGACGCTCGTTTTTTTCCATGCTGCTCAACAATGCTGTTAGCTGTGCAGCGTGATTACCAGAAATATCCTGTTGAATATTCTGCCAGCGCTGCAATGCTTCCGCATCCGGCGATCCGTCGGGAATGCTATAGCTCCAATTGGTGTTGTTATAGCGGTACAAGGCGCTTACTTCAACCGTTGCCCGTTGAAAGTCGAGCCGCATGATTGAATTTTGCCGCGGCGAGAGCGCACTATTGGTGATCGTTCCCATTGCGCCGCTTGCGAAACGTACCAACGCCATTGAGACATCTTCGACTTCGATAGGGCGATCTAGCGTGCCGATCATGGCCTGCACTTCTGACCAGTCGCCCATCAGCCACAGGAACAAATCCATCAGGTGAATGCCGAGCGTCATGGTTGGGCCACCGATTTCAGTGGCCCATTTGCCGCGCCACGCGACTTGATAGTACGCCAGATTGCGATACCAGAGTGTCTGACACAGGCCAACGAGCGGTTGCCCCAATTCGCCAGAGTGCATCAAGCCTCGCAGACGTTCAACCGCTGACCCAAATCGCCACTGAAAAACCGTGCTAACATAACGTCCGGTGCGGGCTTCGGCTTGTTCGATCTGGTCGAATTCGGCAAGGGACGCACACAGTGGTTTTTCGCAGTGAACCCATGCTCCGGCTTCCAGACATTCAAGGGTCAGCGCGAGATGGGTCGCAGGCGGAGTCACAATGCACACGAGATCGGGGTGGATTGCGTTGAGCATCTCAGTAGCGTTGGTAAACCAGTGCGGAATCTGATTCTGATCGGCAAAGGCTTTGACCCGTGCCTCATCCACATCCACTGCCGCGACCAGATCTACCGCATCGCCTAACGAGTGCAGTGCATCGAGATGATTACCTATCGAACTGCCCGTGCCAATAATGGCGACCCGCACTTGCCTCATTTTTCCACCGCTGAGAGTTTTTCCTGATGCTTGATCTCGGTTAATACTTCCGCTTCGGGGCGCTGCTTATAAAAATCGTCCAGCGGATAGCAGCCCGAAACCAGACCATTGCGCGGCGCAGTGGTGCAATCGCTAAACGTGCGGCATAGCCGTTTGCGTTGAATCGGCTTACCCGTCAATATATCCTCCACGATCTGTGGATAGCTGAGTATCATACGTCCCAAGCCAACGCAATCCGCTTGCCCGGTGCGAATAACCGCCTGAGCAACATGGGGCAGCCATTCCTGCAAATACGAGTAGCCCGACCCGACCAAGAGCAGTTCCGGGCGATGCTGCTTCAACTGGTTCGTCACTTCAATCTGGCGTGCCACACCGACTAACGGATCTTCGGGGGGTAGGTAGCCATCTGAAGGTGGGAACAGCGCCGGACGTTGAATGTGTGGAGTGTAGTAGGGACTGCCTGCCGTGATGCACACCAGCCGAATGTTGAGCGCTAGTAGCAGATCGAGGAAGGCAAATGGTTCAGTCAGATCAAGGGTGGTGCCGTTGCCCGCTGCGCCAAACGCATAAGGGTAATCGCCGTCGCGCCATACTTCGGCTTCGCCACGCCCTTCTGCATCGGGGTGAAACGGAATCCAGTCAAAGGCACTCAGACGCACGCCGATCTCCAGACCGGGCGCTGCGGCACGAATACCCGCCACAATCTCCCGCAGAAAGCGCGTTCGATTTTCAAAACTCCCGCCATAAAGCCCATTACGACTCTTTGCCGTCAGGAACTCGTGACCAAGATAGCCATGACAATGTTTCAGATCGACAAAATGAAAACCTGCTTTTTGCGCTAATACCGCGGCCTTGACGAAATCCTCGATCAGTTGGCTGATCTCGCTATCGGTCATGACGGGTTGTTGGGGAGGGACATTATATTTCTGGTCAAGCAGCGGATGACGGTACAGGATTTGCGGGTCAAGTTTCTTTTTATCAACAGGCCGTGCAAATCGCCCAGAGTGCGTCAGTTGCAAACCGATCAGTAGATCGTCAGTATTTCCAAAATGACTTTGATGAGCGTTGATCAATATTTCACGCAGGTTCGCGATCTCGCCTATAGTGTCATTTGAGATCATGAGTTGATGCGGGTTGGCGCGTCCATCGAAGCGCACCGCAGCAGCTTCCCCGCCCCAGATGAGCTTGGCTCCACTTAAGCCGAAGTGTTCCCAACGCCGCTTGACAAGTTCGGTAGGGCGACCATCGGTTGTCGCGTCCCAACCTTCCATCGGCAGCACGGCAAATCGATTGCCAATTTGCCGTCCATGAATCGTGTATGGTTGTGCAAGCGGCGACTCTGGCCCACTCTTAACGAGATCGTCAAACGGTAAATGAGTATCGATACTTTTCAAATAAGTTTGCAGTTCGTCGGCTGAACGAAGTTGGGCGACGCGACGATAGACCACGATTTAAGACTCCCATGCAGCAAGGCGCTGTACTATTTCTTGTAAAACTTCAACATCGCTGTCTGGACGTTTGGACGCTAACGGATGCGGCGCATCGGAACGAATCCAGCCGCGCAGTTTCATGAATTGGGCGGCGCTGTGTTTGTAGGCGGGGACAGGCGAGCGAAAGGCAAAGAAACCGAGATATTGTAATAAGTCGTTCAACTCATAAAATCCAGCATCGCCGGTGAGCCATAACGCATCCCGCTTGGCGAACAAATCTGGCGCAAAAGTGCTGAGACCCAGTAGGTAATCGCTGCCATACATAACCATATCAATCGCCAAATCGTTACCAGTAAAGACCTTGAAGTCTGGGCGGCGATTGTCGCGCAGTTGAAGGCGCTGCCACTCAAGCTGGCGACTGAGCGATGAATGCTTGGCTCCGATGCACTGCGGAATATCTAATAAAGCAGCATAAGTGTCAAGATCGTAGATCTGCCCGAAAGGGGCGAACATTTTCCCCAGTTCAAAGGCGATGAACTGAGGGCAATCCTGACCCAACTTCGCATATGATTCAATAAGCGCATCTGGCGATTGTTGAGTTAACCCAAAAGATTGAAAAATGATCGGGATGCCGCCCATCTGTTGAATCACTGCGATTTGGTTGCGGTATTGACGTTCGTTCCACGACCAATAGTCGCCGGGTTCGTCGGCAACATATGCCCCAGCAACGAAAGGCTTACCTGCGAGTGTTTCGTGGGTTCGCTCCAAAACGGCCTGCCGAGTTTTGTCATCCAGCAGATTTATGTATCCGGTATCCATGTTGACGGCAGGCATTAGCCCAGTCTTGGACGTGCGGGTAATATGGTCGCAGAAGCCTTCCCAATCGACTTCCCCTGTTTCGGTGAAAGGCAGCAAGATAGCCGAAATTCCGGTGATCCGGCGGTTCGGTTTCAAGGCGGCAGTTGGGTGGATGGCTGGCGCAATCATAGACAATTCTCCACTGCGGGGTCGATTAACCCTGCTGAACGCAGATACCCAAGATAGCTGTGCAACCCATTCTGGTTATGCGTTGAAATGGCCTGTTCTAGTTGATCTAGATCGCGGGCGCGAAACGCCGCCAGAATTTGCCGATGTTCTTGCTGGGCGAAGTGAATGCGCTGACCAAAAACATCCTTAAAATAGTGCAAACGCAGACGATCCCAGTGAGCCATCACCTTTTGCAGGATATTTTTGGAGAGTACCGAATGCGCGCAGTCACAGATATATAGATGCAGATCTTTATTCTGCTGTGACCAGAGATCGGGATCGTTGAGACTGTCTTCCATGGTATCGATCATAGTGGTTAACGTTGCCAGTTCGAGATCGGTCATTCTGCAATATATAGTGCGACTGCACACAATTTCGATGCTTTCCAGTAGGGCAAAGATTTCAAAAATGAAGCTGGCATTGAGCGCCGTAACGGTTGACCCAGCATACGGCTCAATCGTCACAAAGCCATCGCCCTCTAACTCACGCATCGCTTCACGGATTGGGATCTGGCTAACGCCAAGTTCTATGGCAAGTTGATCGATCACAAGGCGTGTGCCGGGCTTGTAGTCCCCAGCAATAATGGCCTTTCTCAACTGGTCGTAGACGAGTGCATTTTTGCTGCGATAAGAAACTTTCATAAAAGACTTGCCCTTTTAAGCTATATCATATATCCTATATGATATTCGTATTCAGCGCAACGATGATTTTCAGGAGGCTATCCCGACTACAAAAACAGTTCCTTTCCAATTAAAGACACTTTCGACTAAACAACTACAATTCGACTTTAGCAAATTGGGAGATTATTAATGCGAAAGACAGTTATTTTTATGGCGTTGGCTGTGCTGCTGGCGCTGACCTCCATTCACCCGATAGCGGCACAGGATAAGCCGGTACTGAAGATCGCATGGTGGGGATCACAGAGTCGCCATGACCGCACCATTAAAGTGATCGACATGTATAAGGCCACCCATCCAGACATCGATATTACCTACGATTTCGCCGGGTTTAACGACTATTGGACAAAACTTACTACTCAGGCATCTGGCGGCAAATTGCCCTGTCTGATGCAGCAAGACTACGCCTACTTGGCAGAGTGGGTCAAGCAGGGTTTGGTTGTTCCGCTGGATGATTTCATCAAGC
The DNA here is from genome assembly GCA_040007395.1 of Chloroflexota bacterium. Classification (GTDB taxonomy): domain Bacteria; phylum Chloroflexota; class Anaerolineae; order Aggregatilineales; family UBA2796; genus DATGFK01. Next base: position 11,980 of record JBDTVG010000158.1, on the reverse strand, counting down.
AAGGGTTGCTCAATGTCAGCGATGTCCCCGATCCAGTATTGGCGGGCGGGCGCATCAATGACAAACTGTACGGCTTGAATCTAGGGATCAATTCACAGTCGATTATCCTTGATGTGGATGCTTTCAAAAAAGCAGGGATTGACCTGCCTGCACCCAACTGGACATGGGCAGACTTTGACAAGATTGTCACCCAACTCCACGACAAACTGGGAATCTGGGGCATGGGGCCAGCGCTCTCCGATGAACAGTTGTGGAAGTCGTTGTATCTGGGCAACGGCGAGTGGGCCTTTAACAATGACGGCAACGAGATCGGTTACAAGGACGACAAACCCATCATCGATTACTTCAAGATGATTATGAACCTGCAAGATGCAAAAGCCGTTCCCGGTCAGGACACCGAAGCGCAGTACACCAAAGCAGGGCCAGAAGGTGCGCCTATCGTGACCAGCAAGGCCGCCATGCAGTATCAGTGGAGCAATCAGGTTGTTGCTGTATGGAAAGCTTCCGGCGATGGTCGCCACTTCAAATTAGCGCCACTGCCGCGCATTGTCGGCGGCAAGTCTGCCAACTATATCAAGCCGTCGATGTTCTTCTCGATCACTTCGCAATGTGAAACGCCTGAACTGGCAAAAGAAGCTGCCAAGTTCATGGACTATTTCACGAATTCCAAAGAGGCCAACGATATTCTGTTTGCCGAGCGCGGTGTTCCGGTTTCCACCAAGATCCTTGACTATTTGCAGCCGAAGCTAGACCCTGCTACTGCGGAAACCTTCGCGTTCCTGTCGCTGGTCGGAAAAGACGTTAGCCCGATCCCACCACCAGACCCCGCTGGATGGGCCGATATTCGCAACAATATCTATATGCCACAGTTTGTCGAGGCCGTGTTGTTCAAGCAGATTTCGCCCGAAGACGGTGCGAAGTTGCTGCGCGACGAAGCCAACAAGATTCTGGCAAAGAACAAGAAGTAAAGCGCTTAGGTACAGAGCACAAAGTAAAATGGAGTAGTAATCCTCACCCCTAGCCCCTTTCTACGCAGTGGAGAGGAGTTAGGGGAAGGATAGTTTTTGTTTAGCCATTTGCAATAGGCGCGACGCTTTTGTAGGATCGTGAGCAAAAATAGTGAACTGCCGTGCCAATACGTCAGTTGAGGTAACTTAATGAGTAACTCAGTTATTTCTCCGCCAATCGAGAACGTCAAGCCAACGGTTACACAGCGCATCGCCTCACGTCGGACGGCGGGTAAACGCAAAGATTTCAAACAAGACACGGGCACTGGTTACTTATTTATTGCCCCATGGTTGTTTGGCTTTTTTCTATTTTCCGCCATTCCCATCGCGATCTCCCTGTGGCTAGCCTTTACCAACTACGACATTTTTGGCAATTGGCAGTATGTTGGCTTGGACAACTTCCAGCGCATGTTTTTTCAAGATGTGCGTTATGGACACGCCCTCAGCGCAACCTTTAAGTTTGTGGCGATTGGGGTTCCCCTCCGGTTGATCTTTGCACTAGGGATTGCTGTGCTGATGAATACGCACCGTCGAGGGGTATCGTTCTATCGTGCAGCCTTCTATGCCCCGTCGATCATTGGTGGCAGTGTCGCGGTGGCGGTGATGTGGCGGCAGTTGTTCGGCAGCGACGGGCTGTTTAATGCGGTCATCGGTGGGCTGGGCATTCCGCCGACGAACTGGTTGGGCAACCCCCAAACAGCGATCTGGACGCTGATCTTGCTCTCGGTGTGGCAGTTTGGTTCGCCCATGTTGATCTTTCTGGCGGGGCTGAAGCAGATCCCGGCTGAACTGTATGAGGCGGCATCGATTGACGGCGCAAATGGCTGGCGTAAATTTCTCAGGATTACGCTGCCACTGCTGACTCCCATTATCTTTTTCAATCTGATCTTGCAACTTATCGGTGGCTTCAAGGTATTTACGCAGGCGTTCATTATTACCGGAGGCACGCCGCTGGATACAACGCTCTTTTACTCGTTGTATCTCTACCAACGGGCATTTAACAGCTATGAGTTGGGCTACGCCTCGGCGATGGCGTGGGTATTGTTGGCGATCATCGCGGTGCTAACCGCCATCAGCTTTAAACTTTCATCGTTCTGGGTATTTTACGAAAGCAAGGAGGGTTAACTGACACTCATGGAAATTACACATTCGGTACCCATACAGGCCGAAACCCTCCGAATTAGCCACCGCAACCAGAAGCGCTTCAACACGGTGCTGTATCACGGCAGCGTGATCATTGCGACGGTGATCATGCTGTATCCGATTCTGTGGCTGTTTGCCAGTTCGTTCAAAGGTCAGGACGAGATCTGGACAAACGTTAACTCATTGATCCCTAAAACACTGCATTTTGAAAATTACACCAACGGCTGGGCGGGGTTTGGGGGGATTTCGTTCGCTGTGTTTTTTAAGAATTCGTTTATCTATGCGGGGGTAGGCACTCTATTTGCCGTCACTGCCTCGGCGTTGGTTGCCTACGGCTTTGCGCGGTTACGATTCCGGGGCAAATCGTTCTGGTTCACGCTGATGCTGCTTACATTGATGCTGCCCAGCCAAGTGTTAATCGTTCCACAGTACATCATTTTCAACAAGCTCAATTGGATAGACACCTTTTTGCCGCTGCTAGTGCCACGACTCGGCGGTGATGCCTTCTTCATCTTCATGATTATGCAGTTTATCCGGGCGATCCCGTTCGATCTGGATGAAGCTGCGTTGGTCGATGGTTGCAGTCGGCGCGGTATTTTCTTTCGGATCATCCTGCCGCAGCTTAAACCCGCCTTGATTACCGCCGCGATCTTTTCCTTCTACTGGACATGGGAAGATTTCCTTCAGCCACTTCTGTATTTGAACGATCCGCACCTGCAAACCGTTTCGGTGGCGCTGCGTTCGTTTGCTGACCCATCGAGCGCTTCCGACTGGGGCGCGATTTTTGCGATGCTTGGCCTATCGCTCGTGCCAGTGTTCATCATCTTCATCTTCTTCCAGCGCTATCTGGTCGAAGGGATCGCCACGACGGGTTTGAAAGGGTAGAACGCGATCATGGCACGCGATGCCGGAACGACAAGCTTCTTTGCCGTTCTCGATAGGGTGGGAACGTTTGTCACGGCGAATCTGCTGTGGATCTTTTGCTCACTGCCGATTGTAACCATGCCAGCGGCGACAGCAGGGCTTTTCGCCATCCTTGCGCCGTGGGCAAGAGGTAAGCAACCCGAACCCTTTGCCGCCTTTTTTGGCGCATTTCGCCAACAGTGGCGAAAAAGCACTGTAATTTTCGTGATTGATCTAATCGTGGCAAGCATTGTCGTCGCGAATGTGTCGATCTTGGCGCGGATGGATATGGGTCAATTTCTGACGCGCATCTCTCAGGTCATGACCCTGTTTCTAGCGATTGTGGCGTTGATGATCAACCTATATGTGTGGCCTCTGTTGGTCACGTTTGAGATGCCGCTGCGCCAGATTTTCAACACAGCGGCGCGGTTGGCGTTCGGTCACGCGATCTGGTCACTTGGGCTGTTAATTGCCGCGCTGCTGCCGCTGCTGCTTACTTTGCTTCTGCCTGCCATGTTCGCCGTGATCCTGACCTTTGCGACCAGTGCCTTGATCGTCAGTTTGGGGTCATGGCGGGTGATCCGGCGCTATGTCGTCCCCGAAGAATTGGCAAAGCTCGAAGCACAAAAAACAATGTAAATCACACAAGTCTGGAGATAAAAACATGGAAACCCGCAAACGCTATGCGATAGTCGGTACGGGGTCGCGTGCTGGCATGTATATCGACGCACTCACGAATACTTACCGCGAAGTCTCAGAGTTAGTCGGCCTGTGCGATCTGAGTCAGATTCGGATGAATTGGTATAACCGTAAGTTGCAAACCGAACGCGGCTTATCCGCCCGCCCGACCTATCTGGCTGACCAGTTTGATCAGATGATCGCGGAGACAAAACCGGATACGGTCATTGTCACGACGATTGACGCAACCCATCATCGCTATATCATCCGGGCGATGGAACTAGGCTGCGACGTGATCACCGAGAAGCCAATGACAATGGATGCCGAAAAAGCGCGTGCTATCTTTGATGCCATTGATCGCACGGGGCGTTCATTACGCGTCACTTTCAATTACCGCTATGCACCCGCCTACACCAAACTGCGCGAATTGATGATGCAAGGTGTAATAGGTCGTCCGCTGTGTGTCGATTTTTCGTGGCTACTCGATACCAGTCATGGCGCGGATTACTTCCGGCGTTGGCATCGCGAGAAACAAAACAGCGGTGGGCTGCTAGTTCACAAGGCGACTCACCATTTCGATCTGGTCAATTGGTGGATCGATTCGTATCCCGACAGCGTATTTTCGATGAGCGATCTACTGTTTTATGGTCGCGACAATGCCGAAGCACGCGGCGAACACTATCCTTATGAACGCTACACAGGCGTAGAAGCCGCCAAAGATGATCCATTTGCGCTGCGGTTGACCGATAAAGAAGCCTTTCGAGGGCTATATCTGGAAGCCGAAGCAGACAGCGGCTATCTGCGAGATCGCAATGTGTTTGGCGAACCGATCACCATTGAAGATACCATGACGGTTAGCGCACGTTACCAGAATGGTACATTGCTTTCCTACTGCCTGATCGCGTACTCGCCGTGGGAAGGGTTGCATGTAGCGATTACTGGGACAAAGGGTCGCGTCGAACTAGATGTTGCCGAGAATATTAATCACCTGCTAGGCGATGGTTGTGTCAATGAGATTCAGGCTAGCAAAGGGGCATTCAAGGAAGCACACCTGCGCGTCTACCCCATGTTCGGCACGCCCTACGAAGTAGAGATCACTACCGGCGAAGGCGGTCACGGCGGCGCAGATCCGGTCATGTTGGAGCAGATTTTCTCACCGAACCCACCGCCCGATCCGTTCTATCGCACCGCTTCGCATATTGACGGTGCAGCCTCGATCATGATGGGCATCGCTGCCAACGAATCGATTCGTACAGGCCAAATGATCAAAGTAGACGAGCTATTCGATCTCACGAAAGCAATGGCCTCGAAACAGAAAGTACACGTTACGGGATAGTTTAGCAGGACAAATAGATACGGATCAACCATGCCAAAACTTTCAGAGTTTGAACTACGAACCCTGCCGGGGATACAGCATCATTACGCACACACAGAGCGCCAATTGGCGTTTCGGGCGCAATCACAGTCAGAGGCGGAACAGTGGCAGGTTGCGCTCCGCGAAACCCTGCGCTCATTACTCGGATTGAACGACTCAGAACGCTGTCCGCTGGATGTGCATCTGATTAAGGAAAGTGCCGAAGATGGCTATCGGCGCGAATTGATTGTCATGCAGACGGCTCCCGGTGAGTACATGCCATGCTATGTCCTGATCCCGCAAAACGTATTGCCGCCCTTTCGACCCGTTATCGCATTGCATGGACATGGCAGTTGGGGAGTCAAAAGTTTAATGGGCGTGGCAGACAGCCCATTAGAGCAGGAATTTATCGATCAATACCATCAAGACTTCGCTTTGCAATTGGTGCAGCAGGGCTATCTGGTCTTTGCGCCGATGCTGCGTGGCTTTGCTCAACGGATGGAATCGGGCGAAGCGCCACTAGAGACTGACGATACGTGGCTAACCTCTTGCCTCGAATTGAGCCTGAATGCGTTGATGCTTGGGAAAACGCTGTTAGGTCTACGTATCTGGGATGTGATGCGGTTAGTGGATTACATTCAAACCCGCCCCGAACCAATGCACAAAGAGATCGCCTGTGTCGGCTTTTCCGGCGGGGCGACTGTTACCCTGATGACCACTGCCCTTGAACCGCGTATCAATGCGGCGGTCATCAGTGGCTATTTCAATACATTTCGCAATTCGTTGATGTCGGTGTCACACTGTGCCTGTAACTATATTCCCAACTTGCTCAACTATGCGGAAATGGCAGATCTCGCCGGACTGATCGCGCCACGCCCGTTGTTTATTGAATCAGGACTACACGATCCACTCTACTCGATTGAAGGGACACGCCGCGCCGTCGCAGACTTGGAACGGATTTACAGCGTGATGGAAGCTAGCCCAAAGCTCCATACGCAAATTTTCGATGGCGCACATCGTTGGGACGGTCAGGGAGTCTATGACTGGTTGGCTCACCAATTTGGAGTGGAATAGTAACGTTTGGCAGTGCAATTTGTCTTAACCAGATAATCCGCTATACTCGCCAAAACTTCCCATAATGAGTTATATCTGATGGTTTTGGCTGACTTCTTACCACTCATCGTTATAGGGTTCGCTGCCTCACTCGGCTTAACGCCAATCACGCGCCAGATTGCCAAACGGCTTGGCGTAATGGACGCACCCAGTTCGCGCAAGGTTCATCGTGACCCAATCCCACTCATGGGCGGGCTAGCGATCTATGGCGCGTTTTTGCTGTCGCTGCTGCTGTTCCGCAACTGGCCTCAACATATCGTGGAACTTGGCGGAATTCTGGTTGGCGCAACGTGGTTAGCGGCAGTCGGCCTGTTCGATGATCGGCTGGATCTGCGGCCCCAGTTCAAGTTTCCCGCGCAGGCGTTGGCAGCGGTGCTCGTCATCGCTATCGGGATTCGCGTCGATCTGTTCAACAATTTGCTGCTCGATTCGCTGCTGACCTTTTTCTGGATAGTCGGGTTGATCAACGCAGTGAACTTCTTAGACAACATGGATGGACTCGCGGCGGGTATCAGCGCGATTGCAGCGTTTTTCCTGTTTATCCTTGCCGTGTCGCAAGGGCAAGAACTGGTTTCAGCACTGGCAGCGGCGCTATGCGGATCGGCGATTGGCTTTCTGATCTACAACTTCAATCCCGCCACGACCTTCATGGGCGATATGGGATCGATGGTACTGGGTTTTGTGCTGGCGGTACTGGGGATCAAACTGCGCTTCCCCAATCAGGAACTTTCGGTAAGCTGGATTATTCCGGTGCTGGTGTTGGGTTTGCCCATCTTTGATACGACGTTGGTTGTCTTTTCGCGGCTGCGCGAGGGGCGTTCCCCACTGCAAGGTGGCAAGGATCACACTTCGCATCGGTTGGTGACGCTGGGCTTGAGTCAACGGTTGGCAGTGATTACGCTCTACGGAGTCTGTGTACTGCTAGGCTGCGCGGCAATCGTTATCAGCCAGAGTCCGGTAGCGCAAGCCGAAGCAATCGAAATTGGCATTGCGCTAGTCGCGATAACCTGCTTTATCCTGCTTGAAGTAGTACGCTACCGATCCCAGAAGCAACTTGCACAGAAGAAACCCTAAGCGCGGGAGCAAATAAAAGATCTATGGCAACCTATCTTGTTACAGGTGGAGCCGGGTTTATCGGTTCGCATCTAGTCGAAACGTTGGTCAAACGCGGTGAGACTGTCCGCGTTGTCGATAATTTTGCGACGGGCAGCCATGCAACACTAGCTCCTTTTCTGAACGACATTGAATTGTTTGAACGAGACATCAGCCTATCTGCCGACTCGCTGGCTGATGCGTTCAAAGGCGTGGATTATGTGCTGCATCAGGCGGCGATTCCCTCTGTGCCGCGCTCGATTGCCGACCCGATGCTTTGCCATCAGGGCTGCGCGACAGGGACATTGAACGTACTCATCGCAGCACGGGACGCGGGAGTCAAGAGGCTAGTTTATGCCGCCTCGTCTTCAGTCTATGGCGAGATTGAAGGTGAGTACAAAGTCGAGACAATGGCTCCCTCGCCGCTTTCCCCATATGCGGTTGCCAAGCTAACGGGCGAACAGTATTGTCAGGTCTTTCACCGTGTCTATGGGCTGGAAACCGTCGCCCTGCGCTACTTCAACGTTTTCGGTCCGCGTCAAGATCCAAACTCGCCCTACTCGGCAGTTATTCCGTTGTTCATGTCGGCACTGCTCAAGGATCGCCAACCGACCATTTACGGCGATGGCACACAGTCTCGCGACTTTACTTATATTGATAACGTGGTACATGGCAATTTGCTAGCCGCGACCAGTGATGGCAAACAAAGTTCTGGGGAAGTAATGAACCTCGCCTGTGGAGATCGCATCACATTGCTAGAACTGGTTGAGTCTCTCAATAAACTGCTAGATAAGAACATCCAGCCGATCATGGCTCTGGCGCGTCCCGGTGACATCAAACATTCGCGTGCCGACATCTCAAAAGCTGGACGCTTGTTGGGCTATGAACCCGTCGTGACCTTCCATGAAGGGTTGGCGCGGACGCTTGACTGGTTCCAGAGCAATCCTACCGCTTTCGCATAATTGGTTACCATGAGCAGTGTGCATCGAGTCGTCCATGTCGCCAAAATGACAGGGGTTTCCGGTATGGAACGCCACCTGTTGACTTTACTGCCCGGTTTGAACGGTTGCGGACTGGAAGCCAGCTTGATCGTCCTAGTTGAACCTGACAAGCCGCTAGATCACTATATCGAAGAAGCGCACAGTCTAGGCATACAGGCGGAACAGATGGTTATTAACCGCCACCTTGATCTGGAACTGATCAACCAATTGGCGCACAAGTTCCGCGAATCGGGCTGCGACGCAGTACATACCCATCTCATTCATGCCGATCTACACGGGATTCGGGCGGCGAAACAAGCCGGAATAGCGCGTGTATTTTTTACTGCACACAATGATGATGGGTTTCGTCACCGTTTACCAATCCGGCTGCTGCAAGGTTGGCTGTGGCGGCAAGTCGAGGCTGGGATCACGATCAGCGAAGCGTTGCGCCAATTTGTGATCAAGGTCGAGTTTGCGCCCCCCACACGAGTCCATACCATTCATTACGGACTCGATCCGGCGACGATAGCCTTTGATCCGAATGCCCGCGAAGCCTTGTGTGCCGAACTTGGTATTAACCGCCACGCACCCATTGCGGGATCGGTATGCCGCCTGACTGGACAGAAGGGCATCACGTATGCAATCGCGGCTTTTCAAGAGATCGTGCAGCGTTTCCCCAACACGCATTATGTGATTGTTGGCGATGGCCCACTGCGCGAACACTTACAAACTCAGGTCGTTCAGAGCAGCTTACAACAGCACGTTCATTTTTTAGGCTGGCGCGAGTCGGCAAGAGCGATGCTGCCTGCCTTTGATGTGTTGCTCATGCCGTCACTGTGGGAAGGCTTCGGGTTAGTGCTACTTGAAGCAATGGCGGCGCGACTCCCCGTGATCGCCTCGAAGGTTAGCGCCATGCCAGAAATCGTGGTCGATGGGCAAACAGGCTATCTCGTGCCACCCGCCGATTCTGCCGCATTAGCTGAACGCCTCACTGAACTGTTTAGCAACCGTGAATTTGGGCAAGCGCTCGGTGCAGCAGGTCGCCAGCGGCTTGAGCGTGACTTTAGCGTGCCGCGTATGGTCGAAGGAACGCTAAAGGTCTACGCATGACGCGCCCGATCAAAGTGATGCACATAATCGCCCGTCTGAACATCGGCGGAGCCGCGATCTATGTGATCCAACTGGCGGCGCATCTCAACGAGGCAGGTTATCAGAGTCAGTTGGTGTGCGGGCAGGTTGGCAAAGCAGAAGGCGATATGCGTTATATCGCTGACGATAAACTGCTTCCTTTAACGATTGTGCCAAGCCTCGGACGCGAGATCTCATTGACTGGGGATCTCGTGACCGTATATCGTCTGTGGCGGTTGATTCGTCGGGAACGTCCTGATATTGTGCATACCCATACGGCAAAGGCTGGTTTCGTCGGGCGGTTGGCAGCATGGTTGGCGGGCGTGCCTGTAATCGTCCATACGTTTCATGGACACGTCTTTGCAGGATATTTCGGCAAGAACAAGACACGGGTTTTTCTGTGGCTGGAACGCCTCTGGGCGCGACTCTCGACCGCCATTATCACGTTGAGCGCGACGTTGAAACACGAACTTGCAGAAGTTTACCGTGTTGCCCCGGCGGAAAAGATCGAGATCATTGAGCTTGGCTTTGAACTCGATGATCTAGCAACCTTACAAAAAGGTCAGGGCGACTTCCGCATACAATTTAACCTCCCCACCACCGCTCCCCTAATTGGTATCGTTGGGCGGCTCGTACCGATCAAGAATCACGATCTGTTTTTGCAAGCGGCGAAACAACTCGCAGACCACTTGCCCGCCGTGCATTTTGTCATCGTAGGCGATGGCGAACGCCGCGCCGAACTTGAAGCACTAGCGCAATCACTTGGTATCGCGGATCGTGTTCACTTCACAGGCTGGATAAAGGATCTGCTGCCTGTCTATGCGGCACTGGATGCGCTGGTATTGTGTTCGATCAATGAGGGTTTGCCTGTCTCATTGATCGAGGCAATGGCGGCGGGCGTGCCAGTCATCTCGACAGCAGTGGGTGGATCGATAGATTTGCTGGATAACGGGCGGCTTGGGTTTGTTGTCCCGCCGGATGATACTCAAGCGTTGGCGCGTGGCATGGTGCGAGCGCTCACCGACCCGGCGGCACAACAAACGGCTGTCGAAGCACGAACGGCAGTCCGTGAACGCTATGCTATCCAGCACAGTGTAGATCGCACGGTGGCGCTGTATAGTCGATTGTTGGGCCGCTATTAACCAGTGGTGCGAGTTGAACTAGTCATAAAAAGTGCCAAACTCTAGTTATCGAGGCTAAAACTAAGGCGCAAATCATGACTACGCAAGCTATTATCAGTACTTAGATCCCAAAGAACGTGTTTTCAAAATGAGCATCGCTGAATTTTCGCTCTAATTCGTCTCCCCCATTGGGTACTAGGGTTTTTGAATGCCATTGGTATTCAACATGATGGAATAGAGCGATGAATTCGCAGCAATAAACAAGCGATCCTTGTTGGGGCCGCCAAATGTAAGATTTGCGATGATTTCTGGAACCATGATCTTGCCTAGCAATTCACCCGCTGGACTGTAGACTTGCACGCTATCCTGTGAACTGATAAACAGATAGCCATGTTTATCCAAGCGAAAACCGTCTGGCACACCGGGTTCAATGACAGCGAAGACTCGTCCATTTATCAACGTCTTGCCGTCGATTACATCGTAGGCGCGGATGTGGTGCGGCCCGTTTGGATCGTGTGAAAAACCGCTGTCTGCCACATAGAGAATGCCCTCGTCGGGCGAAAATGCCAAGCCGTTCGGCTTGTCCATATCGTCCACTACAGGGGTTAGATCATGGGTCGTGGGATCAAAGCGGAACACGTAATTGATACCAAGTTCGCTTTCGGCAAGGTAGCCCTCACCGGGTTGAATGATGCCATATGGCGGATCAGTAAACCAGATGGTGCCATCGGATTTAACGATCACATCGTTCGGTGAGTTGAGCTTTTTACCCCGATAGCTATCCACCAGAACCACCACTGACCCATCCGCTTCGGTGCGGGTGACACGCCGTCCGCCATGTTCACAGCTTACCAGCCGCCCTTGCAGATCGCGATAGTGACCATTGGAGAAGTTCGACGGTTGGCGGAAAATGCTCATGCCGTCCTTGTCCGACCAACGGAGCATCCGGTTATTATGGATGTCGCTCCATGTCACATAATCGCCTTCAGTAAAATAGACGGGGCCTTCTGACCACCGTGCTCCTGTCCAGAGTTGCTTGAGTTCCGAATCGGGGCGCAACAGTTCCAGAAAACGGTTATCGTAGACTTCAAATTTCTTGGTCATTTTATTTTCCAGTGGTGATTTTGGATAAGTAAATAAAGACGGACGACTGGTTCAGCCCTCACCCTAAATCGCTCGCTGCTCGCGGAGAGGGATTTAGGGTGAGGTTAACGACTTTGCATGTGCCCTATCCTTATCCGGCTTGCAATTTATTTCGATAGGCCTGTTATTGTTGAATGGGCTTCCCATTTCGACACAACTTTGAAAACACTCAAGGAAATCTTGGCGAAGGAGTGAATCTGCGGATTTGAACTTCTAGCATATCATAAAATCGTATCTCCGTAACTTCCTCTTAGCTAATAGGATCTTATGCTAGTTCGAAAAACGCAGACAAAATGTCTTTCGGTGGGTAGGGTTAAG
>JBDTVG010000157.1:0-10767 GCA_040007395.1 Chloroflexota bacterium | reverse complement strand
TTATCGGGTGGCGGATTCATGGCTGTTGACCTTGACCCCGCGCCATGCGGATTTCGCGCCAGTGGTTGAGATGGTCAAGCAAGCGCTGCACCTTCGGGGCGATCTCGGCATCCATTTCTTCGATGGTGCGGAGGCGTGGCATCTGGCGGAAGATCGCCACCTTTTCGTCCCACGTCAGCGGCTTGTCCTCGAAGATGACTTCTACTTTTAGAGGAATATTAGCGGGCAGCAGTCCAGCGATACGCGGAGCGCTAATCAGCTTTAAGGGTGGTGGCGCTTCTAACAGCAGGGTACCTGTAAAGCCATTGACCCCTAACCCCCAGCCCCTTCCCCCGCACGCGATGGAAGGGGAGCCAGACTTTTCAAAGTCCCTCCTCGCTTGCGGGGAGGGATTTAGGGTGGGGTCAACCGCACTTTGCCCGCGCTCCGTCGGGGTAGGTGAAAACTGCGCAGATTGGAGTACAATTTGCATAGGGATACCTCTTTTATCCTTAGCGGCGGATAAAGCCTGTGCAAAGGCTCCCGCCGCGACTTCAATTTATTACACCTAAGTAAACTGTTACTTATATGAAGGTATCATAAGCGATTTTATAGTACGTGTCAAGTAGTTGCAGGGCAAACGCATCAAACATTGACTCCACCATTTTGTAGGCCAGTCTACGGACAACGCAGGCGTTGTCCCAAAATACTGTTTGGATGTAGGGACAGGGCCTGCCCTGTCCGTGTTTGCCCTCTATTAAACGTTGAGAGGTAGGATAGGTGTTACGCACGGATCGTCTACGCGAAGCCAGAGAAGCTCATGACTGGTCACAACGTGATCTCGCGGATATTTGCCATTTTGGTAATAACATGGTGTATCGTTACGAAATGGGCATCAGTGATCCAAGCGCAAAAGCGTTGCAAACAATGGCGGAGAAATTAGAAGTCAGCACTGACTATTTATTGGGATTGACCAACAATCCGCGTGGGCAGCTTGGCGACAATGATCTAACCCAAGATGAGCGCGATGTATTGGATGCGTTTCGGCGGGAAGGCTGGCCCGGTTTACTGCGACTCGGTGCGGAACGCTTTGCGAAGTAGGGCCTCCCGTAATTTTTGCTATTACCCAACAGGAGCAAAATCGCTGTGGCTAACGAGGAACATCTCGCGATACTCAAGCAGGGCGTTAAGGTTTGGAATACGTGGCGCGAGGAAAATAGAGCGATAAGGCCAGATTTGAGTAAAGCAAATCTCCGGCGAGCAAAACTCAAGGGGGTAAATTTCGATAACGCAGACCTCAATGCAGCCAATCTACGAGAAACAGAACTCATAGAAGCAAAGCTCCATGCGACCAATCTTAGCGGCGCAAATATGAGTGAGGCAAACCTCATAGGGGCAGATCTCTCTGGATCAGACCTTAGCGAGGGATTTTTTAGTCAGGCATATTTTCGGGGTGCAAATCTCACTGGGGCTAATCTCAGTGAAGCAGATCTCGTCCAGGCAGATTTCGGCACAGCATATCTTGAAGAAGCCAATCTCGATAGTGTAGATGCTCGTAAAGCAAATTTCAGAGGTGCCGATCTCAGTCGTGCAAGCCTCAGCAAAGCTAACTTAGCTGAGGTAAATTTTAATCAGGCTAAACTAAGTGTTGCAAATCTCAGCTACTCTAACTTAAGTGGTACAACTTTCAATCGGGCCGATCTAAGTAATGTTGATCTTAGAGAAGCAAACCTAACTGGTTCTGTACTTGTTCAAACTAACTTAACACGTGCAAATCTAACAGGCTGTTCAATCTACGGCATTTCCGTATGGAATGTTAATGTTCATGGTGCAATTCAGTCTAACCTTCTTATTGAAAACTGGCCTAGCCCTAAAATTACTGTAGATAACCTTCAAGTCGCGCAGTTTATTTATCTGCTGCTCAACAACGCTGAGATCCGCAATGTCATCGATACGATCACGTCCAAAGCGGTACTAATCTTGGGGCGCTTCACGCCAGAACGTAAGGCAATCCTTGATGCGCTGCGCGACGAACTACGCAAGCGCGATTATCTGCCGATCCTGTTCGACTTCGACAAGCCATCCAGCCGCGACCTGACCGAGACGATCTCCACGCTAGCACACATGTCTCGCTTCATCATCGCGGATCTTACCGAGGCCAAGAGTATTCCACAGGAACTGCAAGCCATCGTGCCGAATTTGCCGTCGGTGCCAGTCCAACCGCTCATCTTGCGGACCGAACACGAGTACGCCATGTTCGAGCATTTCCGACGCTATCCCTGGGTGCTGCCTGTGCATCAGTACGACGATATGCCGCAGCTACTTGAGTCGCTGGTCGCGCAGATCATCGATCCCGCCGAGGCAAAGGCGAAGGAACTACGCCCCTCGCCCTAAATCCCTCTCCCAAAGGAGAGGGACTTTCCAGATAAGTGTATTGCGCCCCTCTCCTGCGGGGGCGAACGTTTCCGTTCCGGGGATTATTTTCGATGGCGTTTGAGATTGCAAAGCTCACCAAGGGGCGAAACAAAAAGTAATGTGCATAGTCCAAGCTATTGCCGATGTAAGCCCACGTCATCTCGTTTGTGGCACCCACAAATTGTAGATCGACTTATGCCCGTGGTATTGGTGTAAACGTATTGTAACCGCGCAGATAAATCGTACAATTTTGATCTCATCATCCCCTTATTTAAGGCCGTTGACTCTCCCACAGCGGGAGAGTCCATAATTACGGTAGTTGGCAGAAGCACAGAGCAGAACGATGTTCAAAATCGGTGAATTCTCAAAAATTTGTCAAGTATCTATTAAAGCCCTGCGGCATTGGGCCGAGATTGATTTGCTGACCCCATCCTACACTGACTCGGAGACTGGCTACCGCTTTTACGAGATCGACCAACTGCGCACGGTCAACCGCATTCTTGCGCTCCGGGGAATGGGTTTATCGCTTACGCAGGTGGCGCTGCTGTTGCAAGAAAACCTGCCCGCGCATGAGATTCGCGGCATGTTACGGCTGAAGCAGGCTGAACTCCAACAACAAATCGAAGAAGGACAGCAGACGCTCCAGATAGTCGAAGCGCGTCTCAAACTTATCGAGGATGAAGGCATTTCCCCCAAGTACGAGGTTAGCCTCAAACCGATTCCGCCGCTGCGCGTTTTGTCCATTCGTGAGATAACACCCACCATATTTGAGATGCTTGAACTGCTTCGGCAAGCGCACTCTGTTACCAAGAATGATGGAACCCTGCTGGCAATCCTTCATGGGGACTCATACGCTCATGAAATGATAGATGTCGAACTGTGCCTGCCCGTAAGCACCGAGTATTCTGGCGAGAGCAAGGCGATAAAGGGCAGAGGCGAGATGACGCTGACGACACTTCCGGGTGTAGATATGGCAGCAAGTATCGTTCATAGAGGGCGTTGGGTGACACTTCTTGAAGACTATGCCAACATCGGCAGGTGGATACAGGCGAACGGATACACCATCGTCGGGCCGGAACGCGAGGTTTTCCATCGCATCGGTTGGGAAACAAACCCAGACTCCAACATCTTAGAGATTCAATTCCCAGTTACGAAACTCGCACAAAGAAAGAACTTGGTGCGGTTGGTATAAGATAGGAAGCAACATAATGATTAAGTTTTCAGCCTCTATTTGTATTGACGCTCCAGCATCGAAGGTCTGGACGGCATTATCTGATCTGGACTCGATTCATGTGTGGAGCGACTCTATACATCGATCCTATTGCGAAGGTGAGCAGACTCGTGGGGTCAATGCGGTGCGGGTCTGCGAGTTAGGTGGCAACGTCACTGTCAAGGAAACGGTTATTGCGTGGGACGAGGGACACTCGTTCACCTACACTGGTCAAGGTATCCCGTTGATAAAACGCGCAGCAAACTCTTGGCGAGTTGAGGAGAAGGGGCAACAAACTCTGGTTACTTCGTTGGCGGAGTTACAGGTCAAAGGTGGTGTCTTGGGACGGGTGTTTGAACCTATTTTGCTTTTGGTTAGCGCACAAATGGGCCGCAAATCTTTGGCGGCTTTCAAATATCTTGTTGAACATGGCAAGCCCTATGAAGGGAATGCTAACAAACGCTTACCGATGCCGAAAATCTGCTGAGACATAATGCTTGCTGCCCAAGTCACGTTCTGCGGGGCGGCACTTTATCCGATACCGATTCAAAACACTGTGTAGTTTGATCGTGAGGCAAATCTGAACTGATCCCTAACGATCTATTGGGAAAGTAACACCTCGCAGAGATAATTTACGCATTTTTGCCACACATCTGTGCCGCCTACCCTCACCGCTATTCCCCAGAGGGGTCGGGGGTGAGGGCGATTGCCCGCTCACAACACGACAATCAATCCCAACTTTCTCAAGCGTTGGTACAATTCAGGCGTAGAGGAAGCTCATCGTAAATCTTAAGGACTCAACGATCATGCTGGATTTAACGCCAGAACAATTTCGTGAACTGGGCTATTGTGTAGTAGATATTTTGCAAGGGAGTCGGTAGCCAGTGCCGATCCTGCAATTTCCACTACCTTGGAACGATCTGATTCGCACACTGCCTTACGCCCATATTTTGCAAACCGAACAGTGGGGCGAGTTCAAACGGCGCAGCACAGGCTGGACTCCCGACAAGATTGTGCTGCGTGACCAACATGACAAGATCGTCGGGGCGGCGTTGGTGCTAACGCGGCGGATCGGCCCGTTGGCGGTGATGTATGTCCCCAAAGGCCCCATGCTCGATTATGCTGATCCCTTGCTGCTCAACCAAATGCTTGAACAGTTAGAAGGGCTGGCACGACGGCGGCGTGCGATCTGGTTGAAGATCGACCCGGATGTGGTTGCAGCTACTGGGGTTCCCGGCGAACCCGATGCCACTGATCGACCCGGCGGACAGCAAGTCATGGCGACTCTGAAACAACGCGGTTGGCGCTATTCCGATAGTCAAGTTCAGTTCCGCAACACGATCACCGTTGACCTGACACGCAGCGAAGACGAGTTGTTAGCGGCGATGGGGCAGGGCAAGCGGCGTAAGGTGCGTTACGGCCCCAAGCACGGCGTAACTACTCGCGCTGCGACTCTGGATGATTTGCCTTTGCTTTACAAACTTTACGTCGAAACGGGTATACGTGATGGCTTTCTCATCCGACCCTACGAGTATTACGCTGACGAATGGGGCGTGATGCTGCGTGCCGGGTTGGCACATGCCATTATTGCTGAGGTGGGCGGCGTAGCAGTCGCCCATGTAATCCTGTTCCATTTCGGGCGCAAGTGCTGGTACTTTTATGGCGCGTCGGTATCCGATAACGAGATGCGGAAGCTCATGCCAACCGATCTGCTCCAATGGGAAGCGATGCGTTGGGCGAAAGCGCAAGGCTACGCGCTCTACGATATGTGGGGAGCGCCCAACGACTTCCGCGAAGATGATCCGATGTGGGGGGTGTTCCAGTTCAAGCGTGACTTCGGCGGCACAGTGATCCGCCATATCGGGGCGTGGGATTATATTCCGTTTATGCCACTGTATAGACTCTATACCGAGGTCGTGCCGCGTATCCTGAACTTCATGCGGAAGCGGGGCTAGCGAGAAGCAACGATGAGTTTCAACCTATGAAACACTATTTAGGGTTTCTTCTATAATATGAGCAAGTTTTCTAGCTTGATGGCGTACACATAGTATATCTACAGAAATTATGAACAAAAACAGGACCATAATTTTTGCGGCATTATATAATCCGTTTATCGTATTATCGTAAACCATAACGGCTAGGAATATTTCCATTATAAGTGCCATTGGAGGAATTAAAATATACAAATAAATTGGCATATCGGCGTAGCCTACAACCGTAGTAGTACCGTCCTCTAACTTCTGCAAATATCCTTTGGCAATAACGATTTTCCGTCCGGTTTTTTTTTCAGCATTAAATTCGCACAAATCCATATTAATTAATGAAAAACTAAACTTCAAGCGAGATGCACCAAAAAAGTCTTTCAATAGCGACGGTAACACCTGAGCGTGCAACAAACGATCTTGACAAGTTTCCAGCGAATAATTGGAAGTGAATGCAATTCGGATAGCAAACGGGGTAAAAGAGCAGCCGCGTGGATATAGCATAATATCGGTTCTCCGGACAATTCCAAGCTAACCCTTAAAAGAATCAACTAGCCCATTTCATTTTACTCCCATTATTAGCAACGATCAGGCTTACTGTCCAGCCTGATCATCTGATATACCAAATACGCGGTCAAGAAGTGGGAAGCACCCCGACTTGTTGCAGCCAGACCAGTCGGTTAAATTCCTTCCAATCCTCAGTCGCCTGCCCTTTTTCGTCAATATGGGCAAAGACATTAATGATAAATTGCACAGGCTTGTTCGTCGGCTCAATAGCAACAAACGGCAGGGCAATTTTGTTCTTGAAGGTGCCGCGATAGATGAGCCGTGCAGCAGTCCAATCGCCTTCCGCAATCAGGATGTCCGCGGTCACATGGAGGTCAGGGACAATCTCGCGAAACTTGCCAATAACTTGTTTGAATGAGGCGCGGTCAAGATTGGCAAACGGATCGTGACCAATATAGTCAGCGGAGAGGATTTCGTCCATCACATCTAGTTCGCCCTGATTCAGCGCTTTCTCGACAAACCGCTGAAAGACTTCTTTGTGCGCCGACTCAAGATCCAGTGTTTTCGCTGGCACTACCTTGATGGATTGGAGTTTCGGTCTGCCAATAAGACTGAGAAGTCCGTTAGTCGAGGATGCGCCAAACTGTGTCAGCAGGTCTAGTTGATCATAGGCCGTGAGCATCTCGACAATTTTGTCATCCTTATCGAAGCGATAAAAGACGTTCAATGCCCATTTAATGGGCTTGCCGTTGGGTGCAAGATTACCATCGGGCTGCACCAGTGGATTCTTGAAGGTGCCGCTATAGATAAGGCGGCTGGCAACGATATCTCCTTCGGCAATCATCACTTCGGTGGTTGATTGAAAATCGGGCAGTGCGTCACGTATTGTCGAAAGGTAGGCTTTGAATTCCGTGATCCCCATCTTCGGACTAATACCCTGATTAACAAAATCGGGAGCAAACAACACATCGAAGCCAGTCAGATCCCCTTTGTTAATCCCTTCTTCAACGCGCTGCACGATCTTTTTATGCACGTTGGTAGTGTCGTCGTGAGCGCTGGCAGCAAAAGGATGTGCAAAGCTGATCAGGATCACGAATATGAAAAAAACAGCAATTTTCCCGAAGCTGGGCCGGAACTGACTCATGGGTAGATAACCTTCCAAATAGCATTCGTGCACGTCTTTAGTATAGGTATTTTTGCAAAAGCTACTGAGAACGGGAATTTTGTTACGGTCTGGGTCTTAATAATCCCTAAATATGCGGGGTTAGTCCGTTACTTCCTTTGGGGAAGTCACGATATAACTAGACAAGACTTAACCATTATTTAGTCTTGAACTCCGGCGTACCGGAGCATGGAGGAGATTGTGGAATGTTCAAAAAACGATTAACGATTGTCAGCGCTACACTTATCGTGATACTGATCGCTTCTATTTCGTCGGCGGTGTTCGCCGCAAATCCGAACGCGCCACGCAACCAGACCGCTCAAGTGCTTAATATCGGCGTACTAGGTGCCTCAGACAGCCCAACGGCACAAGGGGTGATTCTCGCCGTACAGCGCTTTAACGCTCAGGGGGCACTTGCAACGGCGGGTGGCACAGCTTATACCCTCGCCGTCGTGACTGCCAACGCTACCACCGCGCAAGAAATGCCAGCGGCGTTGGATAATCTCAAGAAAAACAACGTGGTCGCTATCTTCGGTCCCGACGATGACAAGTTGGCAACAGATAGTTTGCCAGCGCTGAACGGGGCGGGAGTACCGATCTTCACGGCAGCGACGACACTTGCCGTCAAAGGCGGTGGTCTTCTGTTCCGTACCCGTGCTGCCGACAACTGGCGGATGAGCGCGTTGGCAGACGTGCTGCTAACCGATTTGAAAAAGACTAAGTTCGCCATATATCAAGGGACGAATGCCCTACCCGAACAGGTTAGCGAACTAGTGAGCGCCCTGAGTAAACGTGGTAATGCGCCCGCGCCGCCCGTGATCCAGACTGCCGAAGGCAAAGTCTCGGATTCTGTCAAGGTGCTGCTAGACAGTGCGCCTGAAGCGATCATTGCGTTTGGCGATCCGGCTCCGTTAGCAGAATTACTCCGTACCTTGAGTGGTGGCGGTTACACGGGGTTATTCGTTACACCCCGCGCCGACAATCGTACCTTCATCCAGTCGCTTCCCGAAGCGCTGCGGGGTGGGATCTATGGAGTAACAACATGGCCCTATTCATGGGATACCCCAGATAGTGCCGACTTTCTGCGCGATTATGTCGCTTCATTTGGCACCGTGCCGAGCTTTTTGAGCGCCAGCGCCTACGACTCAGCGGTAGCGTTGATCATTGCTATCAAGAATGCGGGTATCGCTCCCAATGCGATTCATGATGCGATGCTCAAACTACCAAACTCCGATTCGCTACAAGGTCGTTTTAACCCGGCACTTGGCAATAATGACCTGACCGCCAGCGTCTCTATCGTCGTGACCAATCGCTATGGCACGCCCATCCTTATTGGTCGTTATGAGGAAACTGGGCGCGTCAAGATTGTTACAGTCAAGCCTACCAATGTCCCGCCGCCGACCCTCGTCCCGACTGCCACGCCTGATGGCGTAGTTGGCACGATGAAGAACACTATAAATGTGCGAAGTGGGCCGGGAGCCAACTATGATGTGATCGGTCAACTCAAGAAGAATGAGCAGCAGCAGCTTGTCGGCGCGAATCAGGATCTAAGCTGGTATGTGATCAACTTCCGGCAGCAGCAGGGTTGGATTTCTGCACCACTGGTTAGTGTGTTTGGCGATGCTCGCACGCTGCCAGTAGTCGCTGCGCCGCCCACACCGATCCCCTCGCCCACACCGCTGGCTACTGCTACTTCGACAGCACCGCCGCAAGCCGACATCATTCTGGTCAGCGCGTCGATGAATCCGCCCGTGCCGCAGCCCGGTGTACCATTTACCTTGCTGGCAGTGATCAAAAATCAGGGCAATATCGACGCGCCTGCCTTTGCGATTGCGACCAGCTTCAAGCCCGGTGATGTGTACAGCGCGGTCAATCTACCGGGGCTGGGTGCGGGGCAGCAAACGACCATTAGTTTGACCGGAACTGTTAACGGTACTGGGATCGAGAAGATCGGTATTGTGCTGGATCTCAATAAGCAGGTAGATGAAGGCCCCAATGGGGAAGCCAACAACTTGCCGGAATTCGCCTACAAGGTCGATAATCCCTACCTAGCGCAAGGCACAATCAATCTGGTTCCGGTCAACAGCGTAGATTTTCAGGGTGGCACACCTGATGTCAGCTTTGATGGTAACAATTTGGCTCCGCTAGGGGCAACCAAACTTGGAATCTTGTCCGGCGTGCAGCTTGGCGATGTCACCTATGACTACCTTTCGCCGGATAAAATCGCGGCGGCAACGCCTATCCCGACTGCGAATCTGACTGCCGGATCGGTGATCGGAATTTACACGGCGGAAGGCAAACGTGGCGTACTACGCGTTCAAGGCTTTAGCGGCTCCACGTTAATCCTTGATTACTTCATCTATGGCCCGTGAGTTATCCTCACTTCTAAACTCCCTCTGCAATTAGAGAGGGAGTTGAAGATACATGTTACGCCTCTTTCTACCGTGTAGAAATGAGGATAAAGACGAAGCCGAAAATCCCTCGCTATTTAGTATGGCGAGGGATTTTATATGAGGTAAACTGATCCACCCACAAGCAGTAATGTAGGAACTGTGTTTTAACCTAAAAGGATAGTGCGAATCGTGACTGGAGTTCTTGAGTCTCAAATTCATATAGCTTGGCACAGCCCGAAGTTGGAACGGCGCGATACACCGACGACGGGTTGTGGACTGTACGCCACTGTACCAATCGCCCAAGAGGAACTGCTGCTGGTCTGGGGTGGAATTATTGTTACGAGTGATGAATTACTCGCCTTACCAGAGTTTGCCCGCCACCGTGCGATTCAAGTGGAAGCCGATCAGCATTTATCCAGCGGCATGATCGATGATGATACCGATTGCATCAATCACTCGTGTAACCCGACGGCGGGTCTCAGCGGGCAAATCGCGCTGGTCGCACTACGGGACATCGTGCCTGACGAACAGGTCTGCTTCGACTATGCCATGAGTGACGCACACCCCTCGTTTCGGATGCCATGTGCGTGTGGTCAGCCCGACTGTCGCAAGGTAATTACTGGTGATGACTGGAAAAAGCCAGAATTGCAGCAGCGCTACAAAGGCTATTTTTCTCCGTATATTCAGCGTATGATCGACAAGGAACGGCATAAGAAAAAACCACACCAGCAAGCCTAGGCTTAACCTGTCGATGCTGTCGAGGAATACTGGAGATTAGCCACAAGTGAAGCAAGGTTAAGGTGCAAAACGAAACCAAACTCAACGGCAGAACCAAGATACGCATAACCCAATGCCCGGCATTACCAACGGACGAGTTAAGCAAAGCATCTCGCGGCTATGTGGAACCCTTGTTGAGACAACTGCCGGATAAACGGTTGAGAGTAGTCGGAGTCCTGATGGTGCTGGTATCTTGGGAGGACCCTCACCGCTGATAACGTAGATGGCGCGAGGAGTACGCGACGGGAGTCGGTCTATTACAGCCATGGCTCGGCGGATGTACCGAATTGTGTGGAATGGTCGGTTGAGTTATCAGACGTTGCAAAGTGGTTTATACGGGAT
>JBDTVG010000156.1:0-30049 GCA_040007395.1 Chloroflexota bacterium | reverse complement strand
GTTCAAAATCGACTCTCCCACGTTTCTTTTAACAAAACTACCAACGACCATGATCAACACAGGATAACGCGCCCGACAAGCGAAAGGCAAGGAATAGCCGAGAATCGTCTTCACGCTAAATCCTTCGCTGCGGAGTGGAGAGGGCTAGCTTGCCGGGTCGGGCGTGGCCTGCCTCGCCCGCTGAAACCATTACAAAACTACCTGACCGTTGCCTTGCGTCCTGACTGTCGGTTGCGTAGGGCAGGCGGCTATGAACGGTAGGTTGTGAATAGGTTAGCGAATCGTTTACTTCCTCTATACTGTGTTTAGACAACGGGTGTATTGAAAGTTGAGGTTGTCAATCATGAACACTTTTATGCTGTGGGGTTTGTTTGGAGCAACCGCGGGCGCTGTGATTATGGCGGTGGTGGCGGTAGCCGTTCGTTTTGTGGTAATCGATCCAAATTGGTTTTTCTTGAGAATGCGCGGTTGGTTAGTTTTAATTGGCGCGGTGATCGGGTTTGTCATTGGTGGGACAAGCCAAACAACCCAAGCGCAGTTTACCGAGGCGAATGTGTATCTGAACCGGGGCGATCTCGGTTCTGCCCGCAGCGACTATGGCAGCGCTATTGCCGACTACACCGAGTCGATCCAGATCAACCCGCAGCTTGGCAAAGCCTTTTATGGGCGTGGCCTTGCTGAGTATATGAAAGGCGACAGCCAGCACGCCATCGCAGATTTTGACCAAGCGCTTCAACTCGATCCCGACGATATGCTGGCCTACTTCTACCGGGGATTAGCGCGACAAGGCGAACTGCGGCTCGGCAATAACGCCGCGTTGGACAACATAATCAACGACTTTAGCGAGGTATTGCGCTTGAATCCAAAGTTGGCGGATGCGTACCAGTATCGCGCCCGCGCCCTCTACTTACGTGGGCAGTATCAATGGGCAGCCAACGATTTCGATCAGGCGATTGCGATCAACCCGACTTTACCTGAAATCTATCACGAACGCGCCGATGTACGCCGCACCATTGGCAATAACAGCGGTGCAATCGACGATTACAAACAGGCGATCCAGATCAAACCGAAGGACATCAATCTTCGTATCTTTCTGGGTGATGTGCTGCGGAATACCAAAGATTACATTGGCGCAATTAATCAATACAACGAAGTTATCAAACTGACTCCGAAAGATGCCCGTCTGTATGCGTTTCGCGCAGAAGCCCGTTTCGGCAGGGGTGATTATGCAGGGGCAATCGCGGATTTCG
Organism: Chloroflexota bacterium; assembly: GCA_040007395.1. GTDB lineage: Bacteria > Chloroflexota > Anaerolineae > Aggregatilineales > UBA2796 > DATGFK01. Next base: position 28,799 of record JBDTVG010000156.1, on the reverse strand, counting down.
AAAGCGCTATGCAGCTTGATCCGCAGTATGCCGACGCTTACTATGGGCGGGGACGGGTTCGCAGCGCCCAGAGCAATATCAATGGTGCGATCAACGATTTCCGGCAAACGCTCTGGCTGCGCCCCAACCATCCACAGTCGAAGGCAATGATCGATTATGTGATTAGGGCAGGGGTGAAAAAGTAAAGCAGCAAAAATAACGCAAAGTCTACTTTCCGATTTTGATCTTGTTCCACCAAGCCATCAATTGCGTAAGCTGGGCGGCTTCTCTTGAACAGGGTCCTTAGCTTCTAAGGCGATCAGGCGATCTGCTTCTTTGAGGGCTTCGGGTAATGTCTTTTGGACGCTAACCATTCCTTTGGGAGTCAGTCTCGCAAAAGCATTGACAATCGCATTGATGAATCCGTTCGAAGTTACCTCGATAACCGTGCCGCTCATCGGATGCGTTTTTTTTATCATTTTCAGACCTGCACTCATAATATTGGGGGGCAGGTGATGAATCTGTGTGAAATCGCAGATGAGGTAAACCTTCTGGTGTGCCTTATCTAGGACATCCTGCTGATAAGTATCGATCGCCTCCGACAGTTCGCTGGCAGTGAAGGGATCGATGAAAGTCCACAGACAAACTCGACCATCCCGCTCTGCTTGGAAAGTAATAGGCATAAACGCCTCGCATAAAGACTATTATCAATTTCATTTCTAAGCATAGCATTTATTCGAACCTCGTGCTAGTTTGGAATAATAAGTAAACACATTCCGAAATAGAGACAAAGTTTGCGGGAAACCATAGATGCTTATTAAGGCCGTGAACGGGTACACAGCGCCCAGAGCAATATCAACGTGCGATCAGCGATTTCCGGCAAACGTTGTGGTTACGTCCCAACCATCCACAGTCGAAGGCAATGATCGATTATGTGATTAGAGTCAGGAGTGAAGAAATAACGCAGCAAAAAGTAAAGGCTGTTGGGCAAGCCTAATTCGGGTAGTATCACGCCCGGCTGTTTAGTAAACGTAGCTGCCGCTTGGCAGTGTACGTACTTTGGTCGGGGCTGCAACAATGCTTTCTGATCATAGGGCGCTGTCTAAAATACGTTAAATCGACATTTTTGCAGGCTAATTTATTATTTAAACTCCCAGTAAAGCGCCCGATCCTCTGGTTCTGGATCGGGTAAATCGAATAAAACTACATCAGAACGTCGAATCAAATTATTATAACAACCATGTTCAATAATGTTCTCTTCCCCGGGTTTTATATCCAATACTGGTAACCATATTCTACCGTTAACAGAACCATCTTTTGATTTTACACCAATACCTAGATAGGGGAGACTAATCTCAGATTCGTTTTTTACAAGTATTCTTATGTCTCCGTTCTCTTTAAATCCTAACAAATCCCACTTATATCGCTGACGAGCCTCTACTCTTCTAACCTCGTTTGACGTGAAAGGTGGAGGGCCATTTAATATTTGTTGCCACTCTTCTGGACTATATTCCTCGTGTATTGAATCACGCCTCTTATTGAGCCACTGCTCGAAATTCTTTGCAGCCTTTTCCAGTTTAGGGTCGTCATCATCAATATCTTTCTCAAATACTGGTGATTCGGCATTTGGTTTTAACAATGAATACTTAAAGTAAGCCGTGCCAAAGGATGAATAACCAAACTTAACTAAACGCTCTCCACTCTCATCTAAAACTTGGATGGGAGGAGAAAAGACAACTAGTGAATAGGAATTACCGTATCGATACAACTTGGCTTGACCGAATTTTGTTAAGAAAGCGCGGTAGGAGGGAGGGAGCAGAGTGCTCTCCTCCCATAAATTGGCTAGTGAATGTGGTGCGCTGGCAATATCAGTCATATGAAATCGTCGTGTTTTGATCTGAGATATTTCACTTTCTAACCATTTGAACATAAAACTATTTCCCTTCTCGTCTACGTCTCATGCGTTCTATGGTACCCAATGCACCCCAACGTCGCTGATCTTCCTTATGAGGAGTATTTAAATCCCCAACAAGGTCTGGAAAGACATCAAATGGATGACCACCCCAGAAAGTTGACGACTGAACAAACCTAGTGTAAGTTGGTAGGAACATTTATGACACATCTAGGTCGTTGGGGGATCGAGTTATGGGGCGTTACGGACGGCTCGTTATTATAGGCCTGTGTATTGTTCTCTGTGCGTTGGCGATGTTCGGAGTATTGCAAGTCCATGCTCAGGGTCAGACGCACACCGTCCAACCCGGCGAGAACTTATTTCGGATTGCCTTGCGCTACGGCACTACGGTTGACGCGATTGCCGCTGCCAACAATATCGTTGATACAACCCACGTTTTTGTCGGGCAGGTGCTCGTTATTCCCGGCGCTGCTGCTCCGCAACAAGCTCCGCAGCAAGTGGCACAAGTGGCGGCGCAACCTGTCCAGCCGCTGCCTGCCGTGCCTGCCGCCTCGACCAATTCCTCGACAGTCTATTACACTGTCCAACCCGGCGAAACGTTGAGCATTATCTCGCGACGTTACGGTATTACATGGCTAGATCTGGTCAATGCGAACAAACTTGTCGATCCGAATCACATTGAGGCGGGTCAGCAGATCGTCATCCCCGGTGCAGCATCTCCGGCGGGCAATGCCGTTGCGCCCGCGTTACCGGTGGATACTGTCCCGGCCCAACCTGTAATCCCGCCCACCGCTGTACCGCCTACCGCCGTACAACCCACGTTCGCGCTGCCGACGGCGATTCCGGCGACGGTTGCCCCGCCGCCACAGGCGAGTAGTCCCACTATTGGCGACAAAACCTATGTCGTCCAGCCCGGTGAAGGTCTGGCAGCCATCGGACGCAAGTTTGGCATAGATTGGGCGAATATTGCTGGGGCAAATAACATCACCGATCCCAACCATATCTATGCCGGCATGACGCTCAAGATTCCGAGTTCTGTGCCGTCAACGACAACGATGGAAACCAGCATCGGCGTACCGCCGGGGCCAGCGCCGACGGTTCCCAGCGGCAAATATATTCGCATCAAGCTCAGTGAACAGCGGGTGTACGTCTATCAGGACGGACAGATGATCCACACGATGCTTGGTTCCAGCGGCCTACCGGGTACGCCAACGGTGCAGGGCGACTTTAAAATCTATGTCAAATATACGGCGCAGTTGATGACCGGGCCGGGCTACTATCTGCCGGGTGTACCGTGGGTCATGTACTTCTATGAGGGGTACAGCTTTCACGGCACCTACTGGCATCATAACTTTGGGCATCCGATGAGTCACGGTTGCATGAATCTGCCGACTGACGAAGCGCTGTGGCTCTACAATTGGGCGGAAGTCGGTACGCCTGTGCATGTCGAGTGGTAAATAGCATGGTACCCGCCGATTACGTTGCCGAGCGCATCGCAGCACGTTACGGTCATCCGGCGCGGGTCGCGCACCTGTATCTGTTTCGGCTCAAGCCAGACAGTGACCTGACAGCAATTGTGCCGTCTGTCGAAACTGTGCTCACGGCTTGGGTCGATGAGGGAAGCGGCCTTGGGCCAACCTCCGCTGCCCGTGCCATTGAACAGTGTCAGGCAGTCTATGGAGTGGAGTTGAAAACTTCCCGCCCCACGACACCCCTTGAACGGCGACGACAGATGGCACGTTCGGTACTATTCACGGTGGAACAGCCGGACGTTGACTCTATCGAAGTCCAGTTGATGAGCCGTGCGCTAGCCTTTAGCCCAAAGGGAGATCGGGCGGCGCATGAAGTGTGGCACCGCAGCGGCGAGGGCTGGTACTCGGCCTACCAGCCACATGCGGATCAATAATGTTTATCCGGTCGTCAGCGTCGGACTGGATCATTTTATCAACTCGCGTCTACGGTTCATTTTAGCCAAGTAGGACTATGACGACCCAACATCTTGATCCACAAAATGGGGACGCTGAGGCGCCCCCTTCGTTCTGGGAAATCCACAGCCGCCAGATTTTCATTGTCGCGCTGTTTGTCGTGATCTTTTTTGCGGTGCGTTTGACTCTGAAACCGATCAATGTCATCGATTATGGCGTGCGAATCAACGCGATTCATGCCTTTCTGAACGGACAGAGTCCATACACCGTCGATGGGTTCTACGAGCCGCCGTGGTGCATCTTTATCATTTTGCCGTTGGGCGGTCAGCCGCTCGAAACATGGTTAGCTTTAACTGTTGCATTTTTTGTCGCGGAAACCGTCGATCTTGGCAAGCCATCGGGCTTGGTACAGTTGGCACACCCCTTGTTTATCACGCTGCTGGTTTCGTCTAATCCAGAGTGGATCTATCTTGGGCCGGGGTTGTGGCTGCTCTACCGTACACCGAAAGGCTGGGGACGCGGCTTGGCGTGGCTGTTCCTGACTTGCAAACCGCAAACGACATTCTTCTTGCTGATCTTTGATGGAATAGCGGCACTGCGCCAACGTGACTGGAAAGCCTTTGCATTAGCGGGGAGCGCGGCTGTCGTCTCGTGGTTCTTGTTCCCGGATTGGATAGCGCGTTTGTCAATACGGATGTATGTCGATTGGTCAGGGTCGGTGATCTACCACTATACCGTGATTGGCGCGATAATCGTCACGGTGGTGATCCTCGCGATTCGTTGGCGACGGTTGGGCGATCTCAAAACGTTGGGGCTAATCCTTGCCCCGGTGTGGTCGCCGTACACGCTTGAATATAGCTGCGTATCCTTGCTGTTCACCCTGCGTAAGGCTGGTTGGCTGCGTAACATTGTGTATCTTGTGTGTGGGCTGGCATTGGTCGCTGTCTTCTGGCGCGACTATCACGTCTCCGAGCATATCGCGATCCTCGGCATGATTCTGTTGGCAGCGATCTTTGCGCCGAACAACGATCTAAAACCCGACGAAGAAACGCCCGCTGTCGAGGTCAATCCGCAACCTATCGCGGAAGTTTCGTGAACCTGTCCTCCCCCTAAATCCAGTAGAAACGGACTAGGGGTGAGGACATTTACGATCAATTTGGATAGGATATAGCTAGGTGTCTTTGGGGAGTTTTGCGGCGCTACTTAACCGCTTTGATCTTGAAGGTTAACTCCCCAGCGGGTGCATCAACCTTGACCTTATCGCCCATTTTATGGCCCATCAAGGCCCGCCCTAATGGGCTTTCCAGTGAGATTTTTCCACTGCGCGGATCGGCCTCCGCCGCGCCAACAATCGTGTAAGTCTCAGCGGGTTCACTGCCTTCTTGGATAACTACTTCAGTTCCTACTGCCACCACACTCGCTTTTTTGCCGTTGTCAGCGACAATCACGGCGCTGTGCAGCAGTGCATCCAATTTCAGAATACGCCCTTCGAGAAAAGCCTGTTGTTCTTTGGCATCATGGTAATCGGCGTTTTCAGAGAGGTCTCCCTGCGAGATAGCCTCTTTGAGCCGGGCTGCCAATTGGGGGCGTTTTACTTTGATCAAATCGTCGAGTTCGCGGCGCAGTTCAGCAGCGCCTTCTTCCGTAAGGTATTGTTGATCAGACATCTTGCTTAACCTCCTTTTTGTAGTAGTGTACAACGATCCCGTGCAGGATCAAGCTAACAATCCGCACAGAAACAATAAATGCCGCCAAGCCTGATCGGATATTTGGCTGGCCTTGATAATGCCCCCGACGAAAGGCTATACCGCCGATTCGTCGGCTGCGTTCAGGCCATTGTTCCGGCGCGTGCTGGTCAACGAGGCGTTTCCAAACCCGATCCGGCGGCGCGGCATAAGATCGTCACCCGTCGAAATTTGGTTGGAAAGGCTAGCTACCGATTCTTCCAGAACATTGAGCGAGACACTGGTCTGGCGATTGTGGGCTGCCAGCATTCGAGCATAGAGCGCCACTTCACGCACAAACGCGCCTGTCTGCCCCACCAGATGCGGCAGAACCGTCCGATGATCTTCCTGCCACTGCGGCCCCATATAGCGCGACAGCATCAGCGCCGCTTGGTCAGTATCCTGTATAGTCGGGATCACGACAATACGATCCATGCGTCCGGGACGTTTAGCGATGCGCTCGTCAATCACTTCGGGATAGTTGGTCGTTGCCAGCAGCAGCGCCCCGCGTGGATTGTTGGGTGACTCCAGTCCGTCGAGGACATTCAAGATCTGCGCTTTGTCGTCCTTCCGCAAATAGACATCGATCTCCTCGACAATCATCAGCACTGGATAACGCGCATTCGCTACGACATTCAGCGCATGATGGATCTTGTGGAAGGATGCGCCATCTTCATCAGCACCAGACACATAGACGACCACCCGTTTTTGTTGCAAAGCTAGCTTGGCCAGCGCGGCGCAAAGCATCGTTTTGCCTGTGCCGGGAGGCCCCACCAGCAAGAGTTTGCGGAACGGCGCGAGATTCAACTGCTGGTAAATGCCCACGCCATCGCTAAAGAAGGCTTCCATATCATCGCGCAGATCGTTCTTTAGGTCATCGGATAGAATGACATCCGACCAATCGACGGTAGGCTTGAAGAAGGCATTTGTCCCGCCGATGATAAACACATCCTGCCGCCGTTCCAGATAGCGCACCGCGTTGTTGCACTGCGTCTCGAAGGCCGCCCACGCTTCTAGATGTTCCTGCGGCACGATGGCTACAGCAATAATGCTGGTATCTTCGTCGCGATAATGCGAACTGACATACAGCACATCGAACGGATTATTCTCCCCCGTAAAGTGGAATCGGAACGCGCCGACGGTTTCCGCAATAACGGCAGCCCGACCCGGTAAACGGTAATCGCTAATGGGCACCACATGTGGGCAGTCCACCGCCTCGTAGCCAGTATAACGTGCCTTACCCTTGAGTTTGCGCCCAACCTTGACCCGTTGCCGGGCCAGATTGTTGCCGCAGTTCTCCGAGGCCCACAAGACTAAAAAGGGCTGGTCGGGGAACGATTGCTGCCATTCGTCGGCGGCCCACCGCGCCAATTTCTCATATCTCAACGTTACTGACATATCCGCTTCCTTTTTCGTTGAGCGATATGATTGTAACAACATCCCGGAAATTGTATCTGGCACAGGTGATTTCTGTTTTTTTGCCATATAAATTAGTAGCGGAGCCTTTCGTCTTCATCCAACAGAAGAAACCGCTTCTTCCTTTCTTGTAATCGCAACCATCAGCGGTGGGCAGTTTTTCGCGGAAAGTATCACTATCGAGTCCACCGTTTACGGTGATTCTGCCGATCATTCATCATTCGCGGCTAACCCGGCTCACCGACCTCACATTTACCTCACGACTTTCACCGTGGGTTCCAACTGTCAATAACTTACAGTGTCGATAACGGTTTGGGGAAATTGTATTGAGCATAAAGGATTTCACACATTAATTCTATAAGTTGCCTATTATAGTACAGAGTATGCTCAATGCCATCGCGAGGTTATCTGTATCAGGTGCGATTGGAAGCAGCGCCGACGATAAACGGTGTGCTAGAGAGGGTCAAAGGAGCGACTAAGAACAGCATACGACGGTCAAATTTACTTTCGAGGCTTGACGCTTAAGGCATAGCCTCGTAGAATTCAAGTTGAAGCATCTGCCCCTATAGCTCAGCGGATAGAGCGATCGCCTTCTAAGCGAAAGGTCGGGGGTTCGACTCCCTCTAGGGGCATAATACGGGACATCTCATTAGAACTCTCTGCTGCTGTCGGTTCCTCCTTTCCAATTTCATTATTTTGGGGTGTTTCTATATCGTACAAAGCGCCACGCAATACCAAGAACTTGTCTGCCCAAGGCTTCAAGCGAAAATCGGTAATCCGCTTGGCATCCAAGTCATACTCGATGTATTCAAATATCATCCGCACCATGCCCTGCTTGTCTTCATCTGGCGCTATGTCCCACAACCGTAGCAATTTGTCGATAGTATCCATGCAAAGCGTCAGTTCTAAGGCGGCCTGTTCCATATCGCTGGTGCGTGCCTGCCAGTGTGCAATTTCCCGCTCATTCTGTTCCTTGATACGAAGGTACTCATCAGAGCCTAAATCTCCGGCAAGACACAAGGCTTTCGCGTTGTCCAAACGCCTTCGGCACTTGGTAATTGCTATCGTCTTTTCCTCTTCAAAATTGTCTTCTGGTACACCCTCTAAATCTGTGCGTTGGGATTGAACTGCCAGCTCGATCAACAAAGGCAATGCACTTTGGTCAAGCGCGAAAAGTTCAACAAGGCGTATGAAATCCCCTTCAACATCCCGTAATAGCACTGAATGTCGTTTGGCGCGGCAGGGATGCCCTTCCTTGTGGCGATAGCGGTGAAATTTTTTGTTGCTTTTCTGTCCAGCAATCGTTGCGTGAAGGGCTGGATTATTCATTTCCCGCGCATCTTGAGCACAAAGGGCGCAACGCAAAACTCCTGACAGTGCGTAATCGTGAGCATCGCTTTTAGAACTGACGCGATTGGTCGTGAAACTGCGTTCCGCCTGGATAGTGGCAACGGCACGCAATAACTCCATTGAAAAAACATTGCGCCCTGTTTCGGTGAGAATTCCAACTGGATTCTCAATCCGCGCTGCGTGTCTGTCTTTTGCTCGCCCTCCAACGATTAGTCCAGCATATTCACGCCAATTGGAAATAACCCGGCGCACATCTTCACGGTTGATAGGTCTGGGCTGTCCATTACGATCCCGAAAAGCCCACCCATCTTTATTCATCATGAGCGATATATTCCGACTGCCATGTCTGTTTTGAGCATAGAGCGTAAGTATTTGCTCTGCACATTGAAAATAACCACGCCAAACAGCGTCAGGTTGTGGTGGAGTGTCATCAGTAACACCAGAGATGAAGTTCCCATCAGTCAAAAGCCAAGCGCCACGAGGATTAGGCACGAGATAACCGTCCTCGTCGCGCCACGTACCAAACGGCGGAAAACCGACGCTTTTACCCAAACTCTTGCGATGGCGTATGTTATCTTTTTGCCGGATTGAGGAGTCAACCGCATACCACTCATCAATCATGGCGATAATTTGAAGGGCAATGCGATCTTGTGGGCGCGATAAGTCAAGGTCACGTCCTGGCGCAGCCAAGATCAGAAAAGTGTTATGCTCTTCGAGCATATCAATTAGCCTACCAACCCGCCAGCCCTTTCGGTGAAGGCGTGACAGATCATTAGCAATAACAGCCACTACATCAGCATCACCCAATCGAGATTGCAGCGCTAACCAACCAGGGCGATTATGTTCCTGCGTCCCTGATTTATGTCCTTCAGCGTCAGAATACCATTCCGCTACCCAGCCTTTGGCTTTAATAACAGCCTCAATGTTTGCACGTTGTCGGTCTGGACTATCCATATCGAAGTACACATGGGGGGTATTAGTGCCATCTTCAGATGGCTCGTTGTCAACAATTTTGCGGGTAATGGATTGGCGAATGTAGCACAAGGCTACTTGACGGGAAATGGGGGGAGACTTTTTTTGAGTCACGACAGACTTTCCTTTCTTTACGGAAACGAACGGTATAGCACGAAGCCAACCGACGCGGTAAAGTCTGTCGGAGGTCGTGCGCTAGGGGCTTTAGTGCAATGACCAGAGTGCCGGGGTGGTACAAACACCTCGGTGCTCACTATTCATTTGCCTATAATTGATAGCGCTAATCTTATTTCTTAGCAACTTTGTCCTCCATTTCACAATGCTCATTCAGGCGGTTGGCGAGAATAATTCCGACAATGAGTAAAAATTCGGTGAATCCACTCATCACTTCCGGCGCTAGGTAGGATGACCCTCGCTCTTGGGCAAGACGTTCACATACCTGTTTGACATACTCACTCACCAGTTTTCGAGATGGCGGTTGATAAACGATATGTTTAGGCATGACATCTCCTGATCACAGAACGGCTACCGCACTCGACAGCACGGCAGCCTTGTCCTGACTTATATTCGTCGCTTGTGTGTCCGATTTGTGTGAGTGGTCGCTCCAAAGGAAGGGGTAGCTTGCGGTTCCGCAGAGAGCCGCTTGAAATCCAACCTATCCGCTGCGGCGTTGAGTGCCGTGTAGAGTTCAAGCCCAAGTGCCGAGAGGTCGTCACGGTGCAGTTCATCCAAATCCTCGCGCACCAGCGCTTGAGAGTCGCCATAACGCCACCAACTCCACAGATGGAAGGCCACCATAAAGAGAAGCGTGAGCACAATGAGCGTACCAAGATAGGCAACAATACCGTTCTGCGGGTCAATCTCCTGTCCATTGACATAACAATTGCCGGCACTGCAATCATAGGTTTTCTTCAAAAACCCCATGATGCCCCACACCGGAATGAACACCAGCAGCGCCGGAAAAGCAGCGATGAAAGTCAGGAGCATCCATAGTACGACAGTTTTGGCAAAACTCACGGTGCCGAGAAATAACACACGCAGGGAGACGTAAATATCGCTCAAGTCCTGACCGAGTTTCCCGATGTACACCGTTCCGGTGACACTGCCACGCCGGATGGTATAAAAGGGGCGCGCTTTGCCCAAGAGCACGCCTTGCCCAAAAGACACACGCTCGGTTCTTGCGACAAGGCCGGATTGCTGAATAGCAGCCCCCACTAATTGTTCATAGTCATCCTGCTTGGTTCCTGCATCGGGAAAGACGGTAGACCAGAAATCGGCAACCTCCCCGCCGATCCCAAAAACCTGGGGGAGAATATAGCGTTCTGCCGCATCATACATAGCCTGGGGTTTGGTGCTGTTGGAAACGTTTGGTGAAGTCATGGGTAGTTATCCTTTCATTTGTTATCGAATTCGTCGTCAATTTCTTCGGCATGGGTGAAATTTGGCGCGCGCGGCGCGACCCGCACACTCCCCTCCATTCGGTGAGCAATGTCGTCTTGTACCTCCTTGACTGATTTAGCCAGCGCACGAGACTGTGCCTTGATCGCCTCGGCAATTGCCGGGTTTTCTGTACAGGGGAATTCCTGTGTATTGAGGCGGTATTGGTGCAGTTGGTTGTCTTCGCCCAGAATGCGAATGATGGCTTGGTATTGGGGAAGCGTCGTGAGCAAGTTTGCCATTTCCAGATGTACGTCGCTATACGGAGTGGGATTGCCAGGAATCGACGTATATAGGGGTTCATCCGTGCCAAGCGTGCGATAGCGGGCAAAGAGTCCGTCATCGACCTGTCCGTGCAATGCTTCAAAACGGTCTGGAACAGCTTCGGGCGTGTTATCGAACTGCCGCGCCATTTCCAGTGCGTCAACGCCAGAGACGCGGAACACAAACAGGTTGGCAACATTGAGCGTCGATCCTAGATTTTGCTCGTCAAGCTGCCTGCGATATTGATGAGCGACATTCGTGATGATGCGGTATTTCCTGCCTTCACTTTGCAGTTCAGGAAAACTCTGGGTGGCGAAATTCTGGTACTCATCACAGTAGAGAAAAAACGGCTGTCGCTCCTTTGGTGGGACATTGCGCCTAGAAAGGGCAGCTAAGAGCAGTTGATTAACCAGCACCGATCCCAAGAATGAGGAGTTATCGGGGCCAATATCGCCTTTGGAGAGATTGATCAGGATGACTTTGTGGTTGTCCATGGCCTCCCGGAAGTTGATGGTGTTGTGCGGTTGGGCGATGATATGGCGGATGAGTGGATTGACCAGAAAGCGACCAATTTTGTTGAGTGAACTGCCGACAAGTTCCGTCTGCGCTTTGGGGTTCTTCCATGCGCCAGTGTGGTCATCCCAATAGCTTTCGGGAAACTGTTGTTCCCAGAAATGACGTAATACTTGGTCTTGCTCACAGGCGCGTTGCCGCAGTTCGCCACGTTTTACTGGGTCAGTCAGGATCAACAGCAGTTCGAGAAACGTACTTTCTGGCTCATACAGAAGCGTCTGAACACTGTGCCGCAGCAAGTCTTCCATGCGTGGCCCCCAACTGTCTGAAAACAGCTTGTAGAGGGTATCCAGCACCGTTGACGTTACGCGGTCACGCTCCCGTGGGTCATCCCGATTACACGCGAATAGATTGAGACCGAAGGGATGCTCCAAATCAGCCGGGTTGAACAACAGTACATCCTTGACTCGGTGCGGGGGAACACAGAGCAGAATGTCTTCAATAAGGTCGCCGTGTGGGTCAAGGACACAGACACCTTGCCCAGCGCCAATATCTTGCAGAATGAGCGACTTCAAAAATGAAGTTTTTCCGGTTCCCGTTGTGCCGATGATATAGGAGCCAAGCGCTCGTGCTGCATCATTGAGCGTCAATTCGGCCTGTGGGTTGTTATCATCTCTACCAAGCAAGATGTTCATGCTGCACTTGTGATTATTAAATTGTTAAAGAGCCGAAGCACTGTGCTTCATTGGGGTCTATGGGCTAGACTATTTGGTGTGCGGTTTTGCCGCTCTAGCTTGGGCATTCAATTCACGGGGACATGCGGTCTGTCCTTTCTGTACTCCACGTCGGTTGATAAAAAGATAACCGATACCCTGCAACGGGGACGGGTAAAATGAAGGAAAGATCAGAGAAAATCCGGCAAATGGAGGGAAAATGGGCAAAATTGAGGAAATTTTGGCGAATGAGGCAGCTAGCAAAGCATTTAAGAATGCCCTTAAACACGCATTAGATGCCCATCACCCCGAATGGGTATTCGGCAATAAAGGCCAAGTGCGCGGAAAAAATACCCGCCGTCTTAAATTTGCGAGCCTATCGCGCGATACATTATTAGATTGGACAAGCGAGGGGAAAGCGGTGCGGCCTCAACGAGAGGTTTTTGAGGCGTTTCTGGAAGAGGGTGATTTCCCAGAAGAAACGACGAATATTTTGAAAGCGCTGTATCGTGAGTTTAAGCGTGAGCCGAAAGAAAGAACTCAGCGCAACCAGACTCAGCAACTCCGTTTACAACAGGGTTCAACACAACACCCATCCGATAGCACACAAGGGATGTCCCAAAAAGCGAACGATGGACGGGCGTTTGTGGATTGGAAAATGATCCGACAGGTTGGTTCATCCCATCGGGTCATCGGTGGACTGGCTATGCTGCTCGCCGTGTTTCTGTTCGGAGCAACGATATTTTTGGTTAAAAACATGAGTGTCCAGGTGTCACACCTGCCAACAGGCATTACCAGATACGGGAATGGCTATTGTGGCGCAGTGCCGCTTGCCTTTACTTCACAGACCAACACGACCCCACCGCATTACTATATGTACCTCTCTCCCGAAGTTCCGTACCTTGATTGGGATACTCGGAAATACTTTATCTACTTTCGAGGCAACTATGTTGAAAAGGATATTACTCAATTTCAGGGCAAAAACGAAGATAGGCAGCAATGGCAGGTGCGGCTTGGGAGTACTTGGGTTACGCCACCAAACGGATGGAATTTACCTGAAAACTGGCTTGTACAATATCAGTGTTAAGTAAGTTAATGGTTCTCTCAAGCGCCAACTCGACAATAAATCAGACCCTGCCATAGGGTTCTGATGCTATATACCGCTCCGGCTATGGCGGAAAATCTCCTAATGAAGTCAACGTATTCGATGTCATACAAAGTTAGGAAGCAGTACTAAAATTAGGTTTCTAGGGTTAATTTATCGTCCCTTCTTTGGCAAAATTTTCTTTAAGAACTTGTCACCTAGTATGTCTCGTAATCACATTAATACGACCCAAAAACCTCTAAAAGGCGGTTTGAGGAAAATCGAAATGCGTCAATGAGAAAAGAAATGTAACTTGGGGTGATGTCATTGACACTAGCAATTAAATATGATGGAATGCGTGTCAATACTCTCTGAATTGGCTCAAAGGAAAACACGTCAACTACTGAACAAACATCACCAGCATTTCAATTTAATATAGACCAAGTACCACATCTAGAGGAGATAGGTGGTACTAGTTCAGAACAAGAAAAACTAGAAAACCCACCTGAATGGTTCAATCAAGTCACCCAAACCGTTTTAGATGCCTGGTTTGACCCCAAGAGTTTTGAACAAAACCCTGGATTATATGAGAAATTAGGGGTACGGAAATTTAGAGAGTATATAGAGATTAAGGATGTCCTTCTTGCTCGACTTACTTGGCGAAAAGTTGTAGAAGACGAAGCTCAGGAAAAACTCAATAATATTTCCACTCTCAAAGATTTTGAAAGTTTTACAAGGCTGTGTGAAGTAGGACATTTGGTATCGTTCGGCCTCATGACAGCAGCGCTGGGCATTTTTTTACAAAGCGGAAGCATTACGGGGGCGGTATTTGTCGCCGGAATAAATACACTTATGAACATTTATCCAATTATGCTCCAAAGATACAATAGGGTGCGACTCTACAGGGTTATCCGTAAAATGAAGGGAGAATCTTCAAATGATTTGCCTTCATAACGTGTTTGGTATATCCTAATGGTTCCTAACTTCTTTCACAGAAGGAAGCAGTGTTGTGGCATCCATTACGCGCTCAACTTTCATACAAAGCGTTGTCGTAGCGCTTATTGGTGGAATAGCTCTCATTATTGTAGCATTAATAAACGCTCAGGCGCAGCACAATGGCGAGGAACTAAATAAGACACAGACTGCTTTCGCACTTACACAGACTGTATTTGTTAAGGCAAGCATTTTCCCCACAAATAGTCCGATACCCAGCGCTACAAACACCATTCCTCCTACAACAGTGTTTGTTACATCGACATTCACGCCGACATCATTTCTATCAATCAGCCAAATGGCTCTTCAAGCATCTCAAGTATCATTTGAAACAACAGGAACAGCTTTCAAAGAGACACAGGACGCACCAACGATAACTCCAATACCATCAAACGTGCCTACCCAAATACAACCAAATATTATTTCTCCAACATCATCTCCTTTTATACAACAAGCATCTTGCGTTGGAAAAGTTGTTTCTAATGGCGCAACATGGCTCGATGTTATATATGCTTTGCCGTCAAGCAATGCGCAGAAACGAGATCCAATCCAGCCAAATTCTATCGTGAATATTCTTTCTAAACAGAAAGACACAGACAACAGTATAGTCTGGTACCAGATTAGTAACTCTCAGGGAAAAATCTTAGGTTGGATTCAGCCGCAATACTTAATTTTTTTTGGCAACTGTTCAATGTAAAAAAGGGGCTAAACATGCGAAGCTATCTAAAATACTTCTTTGCATTCGTAATTTGCATAATATTCTATGCTACTCAAAAACCCCCTCAAAGTTTAGCGCAGAGTAATAAATTGCAGTGTGGCTCAATAATTGAAGGTGAACTGTCAGGAAGTCCTAATTACTACGCCAACGGTGTAGCAAATGGATCATCTTATTGGGGGAAGGAATATACGATTGACATGGCTCCGGGTGATATACTAAACCTTTCTCTTAAAGGAATAGGAAGTCAACTCGATGTTAAATTATACCTTACAGACCCTCAAAATAAAGACATCGGTGCAAATGGTGGGTCTACTGCCGTAGAGATGGATTCGGAGGTATTGGCTAGTCGTGGAACATATAAAATCACCGTACTTGAAAGCTCCCCTAGTTTATATACTCTTTCTATTGGCTGCACTTTACGCGACGGCACAATAATCAAACCGGGTGATGTAGCTCAACCTACAGTTCAACCTAGCAATGGCAACAGTAATTCTTCAGTGTTTTCGGTAACAGGATTTCCGGGATTACCGCCTGTAGATTTTTCAAACGCAGTGACGGTTTCACTTCAAAATGACTCCAATAATGGAAAAATGCCTGCCAATGGCAATACGATTCTCGGATACACCTTAGATGCTCAGTCGGGTGACAAACTTGATTTGTCTTTTACTCGCATATCCGGCAACTTGAATTTAGGTTTAGTCGTTTTGTCTAATGATAATAAAGTCATCTATCAAGCAAGCTTAGTGAACGCAGAAACGATGTCTGTACGCTTCACATTACCCGTGTCAGGGCAATATACCATTGGTGTGTTTCGTATTGATTTACTACCACCAACTAGCCCTAAAGCAACAGCATTTACTATCCAAGGAAAACTTAACCCATAGAGACCTCATAGCGTTATAGGCTCCGAAAGCGGAGCCTTACGGATTTTCTATTTCGCATAATCGCACAGTGTATTGAAAAATCGGCGAATATTGGGAACATATGGATCGAGAGAGTGAATGCCGTACATTTTCATCAGTTATCGGCGGGCTGATAGCCAACATATCACGGGTCGTATATATGACCATCTACGTCAATTTTTTGCCGAGCAGAAAGTTTTCCGAGACACTCAGAACCTCGCGGCTGGTGATATATTCAGTAGCGAAATTCAAGAAGCTGCTACTTCCTGCAAAATTCTCATCGCGGTAATTGGGACTCAGTGGTTAACGATTACCGACGAGTTTGGGCAAAGACGACTAGATAATCCTAACGATTGGGTGCGCCAAGAGATAACTTGTGCTCTTTCAAGAGGTAATGAGGCTGTTGTTGTACCGCTGCTCGTAGATGGAGCATTATTACCCCAACCAGAAGCTCTACCAAACAATCTCAAGCCATTACTACTTCGACAGGTGCAAGAAGTCAGGGAAAGAGATTTTGCGTATGACATGAAACGTCTAATGAAGGCGATATACCACACTTTTACCATTGAAGAGCGCATTCGTGAGGCATATCACAGCGGCAAAGCAGAATATGAACATCTGATGCACGTTATGCAGGTTCCTGAAGAGTTCCGCCATGACCGATTAGACGAAATATTAGATGAATCTCCTATAAGAGCTAGACTCTTTGAAGAGGTACAGGCGGCGGTTCTAAAAGAGCTTATCGAGGCCATTGCTGAAAACAACATAGTTGTACTTCGAGTTGGATGTGTACAACTCACTCGACAAGATAAGAATATCAGTCTTGCTATTGAGTGTGATGTACTCACTTCACGCGCTGTAACATGGAGTGAGCTTTCAACAAAAGGTTGGATAAAAAATCAAGTAGGGCAGTTCACTAAACATTATCCTGCGCTCGATGAAACATATGATATAGGAGCGAAACAACAGATATTAGATATTGCCCTTGAGGTGATTTTAGCAAATGGGTACACAGGAAAACCTGTAGACAGATTGCCAGTTATATACGTTAGTGACCGTTGAACGCAACGAACCATAGATCCTAGATCCGGCTTTCTACCACATACAATGTAGCGTTTGCAAACTACCCCTCGCTAAAGGAAGATTTTAACTGGTGGATAATCTCCTACCAGCAGTTACGAACCTCGTCTAATCATCGGCAATAAAACTGCGAAAAAGTGTCCCTTAACACGATGCGGATCGGCATGTTAAACTAGACACTTCATTATGCCAAGTCGCAGCCCCGAACTGCC
This sequence comes from Chloroflexota bacterium, assembly GCA_040007395.1. Lineage (GTDB taxonomy): Bacteria > Chloroflexota > Anaerolineae > Aggregatilineales > UBA2796 > DATGFK01. Next base: position 11,605 of record JBDTVG010000156.1, on the reverse strand, counting down.
TACGAGTGTCCTCACCTCTCCCGGTTTGGCTTTTGCAGTTGCCGACAATAACTCACCTCATCCTGAACAAAAATCAATTCAACTTGAACCACACCCATTACTCTTGTTGCCGCCCGGCCCTGTTCTGCTGTTACTCAGTTCGGGCTTACCACTGGATGCAAATGAAACCCTATCTGCCGTATCTAAAGCCTCAACTCCGACCGAAACCTTTGAAGAACGTCACGCACACCTGCGCCCGCGCATCGAGCGCATGATCAGACATCGCTGGTACGATGAGTTTGATGCCTATGAGTTGGATAATCTCATCCAAGCAGGCATTGTCCATTTATGGCAGGCGTATTGCAGGAACCCAGACTTGTACAATGCCGCAGGAGACGGCTATTGGTTTGCCACGGCCAAACACGGCGCACGTAACGAACTCTGCCATGAATATCGCCAGCGCTACCGAAGGCGCGGAAGTAGCGCATCAGCTACCCAAACTACTGTAGAAGTAGTCGTGAGTTCCACTGCGTTGTTGGAAGCCTTCGCCACAACCCAAGACTTGAACGACGTGGATGAAGCGCTGCTTAGTAGCGATACCATCTACAGCAGCGAGACGGACGAAATCAGAGACGCAGACCTGCGGATTGATATACCCTCTCTTGAAGCAACAATATATAGCGGAACGAACCCACAAGATCACCCGATGATTACCCAAATTCTCGGCTTTATGCGGGAAGGCTTAACCAAGGCACAAATGGCAGAACGTGCAGGGGTCAAGGTCTCGACCATTCGCGTGATTATCCGACGGATGCAACAAGCCTGTGGCGCTTCACAGGAAGCCAAACAAAACCGGAAACGACCGGGGGATAGTCTGGACGCGAAAATTCGTGTGTACCGTGACAAAGGGCTTGGCGGCCCTGAGATTGCACGCCTCATTGGAACAGATTGGACTTTCGTGTATCGGCGGCTACACGCTATGAATTTGATGGAAAATGCGGCTAAAGGTGATAAGGCACATTAGCCAGATAATCATCTATTGGGATCGGATCTGTTTGTGTAAACCATCGTCACGCTGAATGTAGTATTTATACGCATTATAGCTCAGTGGTTTCTCAAGGTGCGGATTGATGAGTTTTTGGATTGCACTAAGGGGTAGCTGTAAGTGAAGATATGCTTCGATTTGCGGACGAAAAGCGTCGAGAATACTCCCTGCCTTATTCCTGCTGCCTTGAGGTCTCCCTAAAAGCTTACCACTGGCCTTAGCTGCCGCTAATCCTTGTTTGGTACGCAGGGAAATAAAATCACGTTCTGTCTCAGCAATATAACTGTAAATTGCCAAGAGTAATTTGCCGTGTGTGCCAGTAGTTGAAAGTTCTGGCTGGCGGATGAAGGTAATCCGAATCCCTCGCTCACTCAGGCTTGTGATGATGTTCAGGGTTTCAAGCATGTTGCGGCCTAGGCGTGACAATTCGGCGACCAACAAATGATCGCCTGGTTTGAGCAATTCCAGCAATTCTGTAATGCGCCGTTCGCGTTGATCCTTGCGCGAGGATACTTCTGCTTCAATAAATTGCTCAATGACCAACCGTTGTTGTTGGGCATATTCCAGCAATAGATGTCGCTGTTTGCTTAAGTCTTGCTGGTCGGTGCTGACGCGGATGTAGCCGATGGTTTTCATAGGGTTTCGGGTGAGTGCAATGAAAAGGTCTTTGCAGGTGTTGTTTCATCCGTTTCTTGCAACGATAATCAATCATTTCTATTGTTCGTTATAGCACAAAGAAATGGTCGTTTGAAGTGCAAAACGCAAACTGAGAGATTCTATATTTTCAAATTATGTAGAGAGGTGCGCAATAAATGGCGCAAGAGCGAATGAAAGATAATGCTTGCCAAGTTTGCAGGGCGGCATAGCACATCATAAAACAGCGGCTCCCTCATCAATTAGCCGTTTTACAGCTTCTTGACAATATTCTTGGTTGTTATCGATTAGGATACAGTTTCGGTCAACAGATAGCGCTGCAACACCAGTGGTTCCACTACCACCAAAGGGATCAACTACGAGACCATCTTGTGGGCAAAGCAACTTAATAAAAAACAGCGGCAATTCAACTGGAAACACCGCAGGGTGCTTTTTATTTTTACCTACCAAAGCTAAACTCAAAACATTAGAAGGTAGCACAGTATCTTTGCCTACCCATCGTGACACATCACGACCAAACCCACTCGCATTGGCCGAATTATGACGTGATGTGTCATTCTCACCTAGCTTCCTCAGGCGGGATTCAACCCAATCACCGATGGGTTTTCTAACACCATCTTGGTTGAAGTACGGTCGTTTAGATTTAGCAAGATGAAAGCAGTATTCCCATCCATCACGCAACCGCGTCGGCCAATACCCTGGCATTGGATTAGTCTTATGCCATATGTAATCATCAATAGCGTACCAACCTCTATCGCAGAGTAATTCTATTGTGTGCCAGACAAAGCGGTGTCGTACTCCATCAACTGCTTTATCTTTGATATTGATCACTAAACTACCATCTGGCTTCAGCGCATTGTAGAACGGTTCATGAAATTCCAAAAACCAGTCCTTGAATTTATCTGGATGGACACCATCATAATGTTTATGCCGCGCATCGGCGTATGGAGGCGACGTAACGATTAAATCTACTTGACCAGCTAAGTCATGCATCCGCTCACGGCTATCACCAAAAATAACCGTGCAGGATACATCAGCTTTCTTTACTATTACCGTTTCGATGGGAATATCCACATACCTATTCCTTCTTTTTCCTTGTTTTTTTTGATTGGGAGGGTGTTATTTGACAGAAAAAGCGAACGAGTTTAAATGCATCAGTAAAATTCCCTAATTCATCTGTCAACTCTGCCTCTCTGCACGCAGCACCAAATGCATCCAACACTTTATCTGGCACATTGATTTGTGTTGGAAGTACCTCAACATCTTCTTCAACAGCCATTAATGCTTCAAGCACGGCTGTCATTATTTCTTCATATCTATACGCAGAAAAGAATGGCCAGAAAAAATCTGATAACCAAACCTCTGTGTTATTCGAATAGGCCTCACCACTTCTCCTTCGAGGAATACGCCGTTGTCCCCTATCCATTGCTATGCCAAAAACGCAGCAATATGCTCCCATTTTATTCTGGTCAGATTTTGCATACGACTCCAGCGCTACTATTGAATTCGGCCAGTCTTGACCACCCAGAGTATCACTTCGGTTTTTCACCGAAACATAAAGATTAACTGGTCGCACGGGAGAGCCTGCAAGATTTATTATCGCACTAAAGTCACCTTTCGATGTACCAATTCCTGATACATTACGAAAACGCCCACTCTGACTTGCACACTCAACAGCGAGAAATTGATAACGCCAACCTGAATTCATACGTCCTTTTTGTAGCATTCTGTTACGAAAAAGGTCAATACCTACATCCCGATAGTTTTTCTGATAATACTCATGCGCTGTTGCTGCGGGGTCAGTTGGATAATCATGAAAATACGTAAAGAGGTTGTGTCCCTCTTTAGAGTAAAATATTCCCTCCTGATCAGGAGTTAGATTAGGTGGTATCTCAAACGGAAGACGACTGGATTTCTCTTCCGCATCATGTATCGAACGAAGAATGAGAGTCTTGAGAACCTTGGGCGTAATTTGCCTCGGCTCAGGATGTTGTACCAACTTGCTATCATCTAAATATCCAGCAAACTGACCTTCTTCTAACCTTGGATATTGTTGAACTACAGTTGGTGACAAAGACTTTGAGATCTTTTTTGCTGACATCAGAATTCTCTACTTTGGGCAGTTTTAATGTGAACATAATTCAATTATACCCAATGGCAATCCAAAGCGTCATCATTAGAGTGAAAATTGGGTCGATTAATCGGGCGTTAATGTCTGCCCGTATGGGTGTGGCCTTTACGATACCATACACGTTGATTAACACTACACAATGATCCGATGCAGAAAAAAGGCTTACAAGAAACGTCGGATTCTTGTTACCATATAGTGCAAAAAAAAAAGAACTCATCATCATTTCGTTGTGGGTACAAACGACCCCAAAGATACCCGAAGCAGGCAATACTTCGGGACATCTTCATTAGTGAACTTATAGGCTCCACAGTACCCACCTTTCTTCAAATAGGGAAACGTTTAAGAATCCTTTTAAAGCAGCAAGATAGCTGCCGCGTGGTGCTTCGTACCGCATCTATTACTTATACGTGCTGAGCTTTGAGTTCCTTAAGCGACGTTGGTGTAAAAAATTTATCGCGTTCGACAGGCAAGCCTATTGGCCCGCGTACCGCTTCGAGTTCCTCAAGCGTGAAATAGCCTAGCTCAAGCTCAAGACCGCTCACCAACCCAAAAAAGATGATCGAGGCAATATGAGGGTCATTTTCAGCAATCTCTTGTAGTGCTGTATAGCTATCGTCATCAAGCAAGGCAGATGCTTCGCTGGCATACCATGTCCAGTTGCTATCGGGCGTAAAGAACTTCACCATCGCTTGGGCATTCAGTCCCAACTTTTCTTGGCTATACAGTGGTGGCAGGTGTTTTCTGGTCTCTGCATCGAGTAATGGTGGGCGTGGTGGTTGTTCTTGTCCAGCTTTGGAATGAACGCGCTCGACATCAACCATATGCCTTGCCGCGTTATCGTAGGTGACAAGCAACTGTCCATCGTCACCCCAGAGGTTGAGTTGAGTCTCCCCCACTTTGTGCACCGCATAGCCGACTTGCTCCGCAATGTACAGCGCGCGGTCATAGGCACTGTCTCGTGTATCGCGATAGGGCAAATCCATCTCACCAAAGAGATGCACAATAGGGGCGGTTGGGTCTCGGCTTTCCCAAAGTTCGCAGTTAAGACCAGAGGGAAAGACGAGCATGGGATACTTCTCGCCGTTTGTCCACGCTATTCCCAATTTACGACCAAGAGAATCACCATTAAGAAAATACAGGCCAGAAATGGGCAAATTATCGAATGGAGTGGGGTGTTCTTTGCGTGTCCATGCCATGTAGAGCAATAGCGTAACACAGCAAAAAACCGTTGCTCAAGAGGCAATTACTCAGCGATTGATGGGTAGGGATCAAGTGGTGCTAAGATGTTGTTGGGCTTCCTCTAGCGTTCGGCCTAAGAAAAGGACATCCGAGGTTTGGCGGCTCTCGTCGTAAGAAAGCACCGACCAGCCATCTTGACTCACATACTGCACCTGCTCTTTAACCTGACCATTTTCCGGCAAGCCAGCGAACCGATGTTTATTCCACAGATGTTGAAGAAATTGCTGCTCGTGGGTGATTTTGTGTAGGAGCATCGCGATGAATTGTATTGTACGCTCCTCCCTAGCGCTATCAAGCGGCGCGTTGTTGACCACAGGAGGGCAATCCTGTACGATGCTCCGGTATGACCTCTCCCGAAAGCAACTTTCGCAACCTAGCGCTGGCTGAAGCCCGCCACGCTCTTGAAATTATTGACCAAAAGCTTGAAGCGGCAGATGCCAACGAAAATACTATCGAGCGCAACGCTACACTCGATAGGCTTGGGGAAGCGCGAGACTGGCTCCTCGCTGAAATCGCGGCCTTAGCCCAGCCGAACGATGATCAACGATAGTTTTTCACTGGATAGCTACACCTACGTCGCCATCAACCCGTGCTGGTGGGGAGCATTGTCTTGGGGTGGCATGTATTCCTCTGGAATATGAATATGCACCTCAAGGGTGTACCCTGCTCCCAACGCGGCCACATACCGCCGCAAGGTCGTCAAGGTGTAGGCATCATAGCCGCGTTTTTCAATCCGAGCGACCTGCGCTTGAGACACCCCTAAACGCTCGGCCATTTGTGCCTGCGTCAGCCCGGCGGCTTGTCGGGCTTCGACCAACTGAAGCCACAGTTCGCTTTTCGCCGCTTCTTCGGCAGACAGCTTGGTGTATTCAGCGCCAGCGTGGAGTTCTTCCCGCCACTGCTCATACGACTCCTGCCCGGCTTCCACCGGGTCACGTTGTTCTTTGTTTGTCATAATGACTCACCTCCCTTACGTTTGATGAAATCCTGCATTCGTTGTAAGGCAACTTCAATTTCACGACGCGGTGTTTTTTGTGTTTTCTTTTGGAATCCGTGCAAGAAAACAATCTGCCGTCCCGCAAAAAAAACATACATCACTCGATAAATATTGCCATTGCTGGCACGTCGTAATTCCCATAGTTTACCGTCAATGTGTTTTACCAGTGGTTCAGTCGCTCTGACATTTCTGACCCGCAATTGCTCAATTGACCATTCAAACCGGATTTGAGTCTTTTGGTCAAGACTGGCAAGAAACGCTCGGACTGGCTCAGCCCCCTCGGCGGTGGTGTACAAAACAATAGTCCATGCGGCTTGGCCTGTCATTATACTGATTTTAGTATATTTGTGTCGCGTTGGCTAGCGTCAAAACACCCATCGCCCCGACAGCGAGAGCGCGTCGAGGCGAAAACGAAACAGGAGAGGGAGATTGCTCTCCCTCTCCTGTTGCACTATAGGTCACTCTGTCTGCGAGACTCTCCGGTGTTGGTAAAGCTGATAGAGCGGAACGGGACGAAAGTCGCGGTCGCGTTCGACGGGAAAACCGAGTTTGCCACGGGCCGCTTCTAATTCGCAGAGCGAAAAGTACCCAAATTCAGTTTCCAAGCCATAAACCAACCCATAAAACACGACATCTCTCACCCGTGGGTCAGTCAACTTGACCTCGGCGAGACTGACTTCTGTACCATCATCGAGAACGGCGGCTGCTTCGCTGGCGAACCATGTCCAGCGACTATCTGGGGTGAAGAATTTCACCTGGGCTACTGCCGCTCCTGCCTTGTCCTCTTGAGAATAGAGCGGCGGCAGCAACTGGCAGCTGGCTTCGTCAAGCAGAGAAAATTGCTGCTGTCGTCCCTCGGTGGGTTGTGTAGAATACATATCAGCCTTTCTGAGTGGGCTACCCACTCGGTATAAAAAAGGGGTTGACGGTGCGCTAATAGCCCATCAACCCCTCGTGAATTGTCGCCATCCCACTCCTCGCGTCAGTGAAAGACGGCGTTGAGGATGGTTTCGCGCAAGCGACAGTATTCCTTTTTTGATAAGGAGCGAATATACGCACAGAGCAGCGCGTCGCCTTGTTCGCTCTCAAAAGGAATAAATTCTATGTCCAGATCGTGGGCCGCCCCGACTTTCCGAAATTCACGTAATCGGAAGTCAATGGTGTAGCCACGAAATGTTGGTAGTACCTTCATAAAAATCTCACCTCCTTTCCAGTTTCAAAAAGCCATACCACTCTGGCATGGCTTGAGGGAGCTACAGCACTCGCACGCTTGAACCTGTCAAAATCGAGTGGCACCCCCGACTTGATAGGTGAGAACGAGTGCTATCCTCGCCGCGCGACGTGCCAGAGAACAAATAAACTAGCCGTATCGGAAGCAAAACATGAAAATGCCCGCCACAGGCGGGCTGCCTTGCTCACCGGAGCGACCAGCGACCGGTGAGAGCGCGGCGGCGGGGAGGGGTCAGGGGAAAGGAGCCGACCGCGCAAGCGGGTGTCGGGCGCAGCCCCGACTTCCCTGACGGAATTTTTGACACCACTGACCAGCGGGCAGTGAGGGGCAAAAACGCAGCGCCAGTGACCCACCTTCTCAAATAGATGAGGGGGAACTGTGGGCTGCGCGGCTGGGAAGTCGGGGATCAAGCCAGGATACTTCCGCAGCGCAGAGCCACGACACCCGCGCCGCGCCCGATGGGAGACCCGCCGAAAGGAACGAGCAGTCTGTGCGCTTGTGGCACAGTACGAGCGAGTTCTTTCCAGGGTTCTCACGAGGAAGCGGCACGGTTCCCCTGATGGGTTTCAAGGCTCAATGCCGCCGAAACCCATAGCCTGCCCTATCATCTCCAGTGATAGGGCAGATGATAGGCCAAGTGATAGGCAGCATCGGGTCGGTTACAGCCCTAACAGATGCGCTAATTCAAGCATGGTCGGTTCAAAACCTCCATCTTGGCCTTCCTTTTCACGCCAGCGTTGCCAGAAATGGATCACACTGCCGCCTCGAATGGTCTTGCCTTCAATGACCGACGAGCAGCCTGCAAAACACGACCAATAGTTTCGAGCGGTGTTAACCCCGAAACTCATGTGTTCATCGTCGTGAAAGGGGCAAAAACCGATCCCGCGCTCGTTAAGTTCCACATAGCGGCTCACGAAATCAACCACTGAAATACGAGCACGGAGGCGCTCAGACAGGGGCAAGCCGGGACTCACGGGCCGCGTATGAAATGGCTCGGACGGTAAAAAGGTGGGCTGCTCTGGCACAGTCGCGCTTAACTGCTCGACCAGCGCTTGCGGCATACGCTCGGCAAAGGCAATCAGGGCCAGCTGTTCGCGGATAATGGGAGCCAGTGGCTCGCCCTCAAGCGTCTGAAAGCCAAAGCGCTTGCCTGGCTTGCCCGGAACCTGAACTTTGCGATGAAAGCCAAACGGCACGCGGATGAGCGACCCAGGGCCATCGGCAAGAGTGGCCTGCCTAGGATAAATTTCCGTTTTCTCTGGAAGCTGATACATCGCCAACAAAGCACGCCCGACCGCCTGGGCTTGTTTGCCTGAAATCGGCTGCTCGAAGAAATGCCAGAGATGCACGCCGCGTCGGGATTGCTCGATATGAACGGGCAATGCAGCAACTTTCACGTTGTCTGCTGCCGCCTGCCAGAGCGCCGCATCGTCAATATCAATGGCGGTAAAGTTCGCCATACTTGCCACACTCAAACAGTACGTGCCCAGCGTCACCTCCCCGGCGAAATGCTGGCTTAACAACGTCAAGGTGACTGGCTCTTTGCGGTAGCTGTAGCCCTCGCCGCTCGGTTTCTGCCGCGCGTGAATATCCTGACGCGGGAAAAACAGCGCGCGGAATGATTCAAGCACCTCTGGTGAAATAGTGGGGCTAGGTAAATGTTCGGACATAGGTCTACAGAACCGATTTTAGCCTATTGTACAGGCGTAAAATGCCTTTCGCGCTAGGAGGTACACGGGTTCCCCTTCTCTACCCTTGTTGTGTAACGAACACAGGGTAATGACTACTAATACTGCTACGGTCGGTGGCCCTTGAGAAGTCCGCTGTAATTTAGGATAGCCTGAAAACAGGCTATCGTGGGTGCTTCATGCAGATGTCAGGATGACTCCCAAACTGCTTGGCGTTCCAGGAAACTACCCCATGGGTCGCTGATGGGAAGGCTGTTCACCAGCAGTTTAAGCGTTTCTTGGTTCCCTGCGCCCTTTTGGGGCGCACCTTCGGGTTTCTCTAGGTCGTGCGGACTGCTGATGGTCTCCCCAACTTCTCAAGACCGCCGTATGTTGCGCTAGCGACTGGGCTGGTTTGCTCCGATCGCTTCACGGCACTGCCTCACCCAGTGGGTCAAGCGGTGTGCATCCATTTGAGCAGTAAAAAAAGACGGATACAAGCGGCGAATCGCACCAAGCAAGATACCTAGCTATCATGCTGGCAAGCGTTGTTGCTTGGTAGCGTGTTTGATACCAAGCTAGACTGGTGGCATGGTATCACGGTAGCATGGTTGCAAGCTAGCTACCGTGGTATCACGGTTGCATGGTTGTATGAAGTTGCTCCGTTATTCGTGGAGTGCTTTGAGGATTTTGACCAGCAGACTGTCTTCTCGATTGTGCTCGTAATCATCGATCAGAAAATGAATACCAATCCGGGTTATTTCTGTCTCGCCCGTCCGTATATCTCTGTCTTCAAAAGCGCGAATGATGTCCCGAATGGCCCGCTTTTCCTCAAGGGTGAATCGGTGGGTCGCTGGCTCTTTGCCAAATTTCTTGACTCCCTTACAAATTAGCGCAACCGTGGTATCACGGTAGTGTGGTAGCACGGTGTCATGGTGGCTTGGTAGCATGGGAGTATGCACCGTTTCCTGAATAACTGGTGTTGTCTGGGGAATACGCTCAGCGGATTTTTGGGCAGGTCGCTCGACAGGAACGCTACGCGGGGAGGGGACGACCTGCTCTTCTTGCTCGCGCTTCTTGGCTTCTACGTACACTGAGATTTGTTTATTCGACATAATTACACCGGACTCAGATGATGCTCATCAATGGCATACTGAGCGCCTTCTAGGGGGACTTTCGCCAGTTGGTGAGCAAACGCATGAATCAGCGCCGAATTACTCACCTTGATAATATCTCTGGGCAAGCCTTTGGCCGCCTGATAGATCAACTCCACAGCCGCGTCCTCAAATGGGAGTGGCAATAGGCCACCGGCCTTTGTCCAGCGATGCTGCATCATGGCGAGTGCGTCCTCTTTGGTGAGCGGGGACAACACCCCAAATTGAGCGACCCGGCTTTTCAACTCCCGCCGCGTCTCCAACAAGGCAATGAGTTCCAGCTGCCCAAACAAGATAATTTGCAGCAACTTTGTGGGTCGGTCGTCCGCTAGGTTTATCTTCATATTCGTGAGCGTCTTGAGCATTCCCAACATATCGCGATCGGCACGGGTACTGTTCCGCAAATCCTGCGCTTCATCGACCAGTAACAGGGGCGTGCGCCCTTCTATCACTTCCTGTGCCAGAAACGCCTGTAATTGGTCAAAGGCGGCTTGCTTGGCCCGACGTGGGGTTAGCCCAAACTCCTCAGCAATCGCCTTTAACAGCGCCGTATCGCTCGTCTGGTTAGGGTTATCGAGGACGGCGATGGTAAATTGCCCGTCTTTAAAGCGACGCATCAGGTCATTGAGAATCGTCGTTTTCCCGGTGCCCACATCGCCATAGACCACTGCCAGTCCGCTCTTATTGCGGATGGCATACTCACATTTTGCCACGCTCTCGGCATGGCTGGGCGCTAAATAGAAGAACGTGGGATCAGGCGTGATCGTAAAGGGATTCTCGTGGAGGTGAAAGTAATCGATATACATAGGGTTATGGCATTGTGTCAATGTGGATGACACGATCATCTAAACATACCGCACCCAGGCTTGTCAAGCGTGAAAACAATACGTGTATATCGTCAGCAAAAGTCTTAATTTGACGGTACACTTACCATCGGAGCGCATTCCCAAACCTTTAATGGCTATATAGATAACGACCAACAAAAAAGGATTTGTCAATGAAGGATAGTTACTTCGCGCCCGTAAAAAATCCAATGACCATTATAAGTTTATTTGTTGGGACTGTGGAAGTAATCTGCACTCTAGCTCTTGCTGCACTTCCTAATGACCTAAAATCTTGGATCATTCTGTTCCTCATTTTGTTCCCCACAGCGAATGCTCTGTTATTTTATTTCGTTTTGGTTCGTTATCCCCAAAACTTTTATGGCCCTCAAGACTTTCAGAACGATCATTCTTTTCTCCGTTCCTTACAACGTGATGGAAGTATGCCGCCAGAAAAAAAATTGACTGAACAAGAGGGCTTGAAAAGTGAAGCTGTAATAGAGGGCGGGAAGCAATTAGCCGTACTAGCTAAAGAGTCCTCGCCAGCGGTAAAAACATGGGCCGACTATCTATCGGAAAAAGAATATGGCACTGCAATAAATCTACTTGAGGGTGAATTACTTAAGAGGCCATTTGAAAAAGAATGAAGGAAAAACTCCTGTTGGGTAGACTGATAGTCGCCAAACA
>JBDTVG010000155.1:0-6452 GCA_040007395.1 Chloroflexota bacterium | reverse complement strand
AGGCAGATCGGGAATTGGCGTGTTCCGTCCCACCAACGGCATTATCTTTCTCAAGAATAATCCGACGGTCAGCGGCTATGCCGATATAAATATTATCTTTGGTATCCCCAACGATAAACCTATAGCGGGGCGTTGGGTCAATACGTCAAGCAGTCCGCAGCAACCAAGTAGCGCACCAACTTTCATACCGTAGCCGTTTAGCGCTGGTTCACACGCGGCTGGGCAGCACGGCGCACGGTCTTTCTGCCGGGATAATATGGCACAGTAATTGCCTCGACCACGCTGTGTGCCTTGTTGCTAACGCGACTCTTGAGCCGCGCTTCCATTTCGCCAAGCGGCTGAATCGTCGTGAGCACGGTTGGTAGGTTGTAATCGAAACGATAGATCAAAATATCGAACAACTTATCCCGCGCCCACGACGACAAGTTTTTGTCGATATTTAGGTTGTCCAGTACCAACACTGTCGCGTCACGAATTTCGGTAAGCCGCTTATCGTAGCTCACCGAAGAACCGGGATAGAACGTTACCCGCAGATGATCGAGCAGATCCGATGCAGTGACAAACAGCACCCGATCTCCGCGCTGCTTGCACTCAAAGGCCATCGCCGCCGCGAGATGTGTTTTGCCGCACCCCGGTTCGCCTGTCAAGACCAGCCACCCACGCGGGCTTTCGGCAAAATATCGCGCCATCTGCACTGTCCGATCCAAGCGCCGCACCTGATCGGCAGTCAATCCTTCGTCCTGCCGTAAATCAAATGTCTCGAAAGTCATGGATCGGTATCGATCAAGGTTCGAGAGATCGAGATCCTGCCATGTACTTACGGGCGAACGCTGGTCAGGGATCGTGAGTACGATAATCTGTGTCAGCCCTTGATCCAGTACACGGCTGCGAATACGTGGTTCCAGCACTTCGGGCGTGCTATTCGTCGTGATCACGGTTGGCAGTCGGCGGGTGTGGCGATAGCTCAGCAATTGGAATAACTTTTCCTGTGCCCATGCGGTTGGGCTTTCCGCACCAAGATCATCAAGAATCAGCAGAGGCGCAGTACGAAGTTGATCGAAGCGCTCATCGTAGGCCACTTCCGACGATGGCCCATAAGTAGACCGCAAATGATCCAGCAGATCGGGGACGGTAATAAATAGCACAGGCTGATTCTGTTCAAGGCGGCGGTTGGCAATCGCTGCGCCCAGATGCGTTTTACCTGTGCCATAGGTTCCCTGAAAGAGCAGCCAACCATCGGGTGACTCGGCGTAATGGGCAGCCCGTTCCACCGCCGTAATCACGATCCGGCGCTGTGCCTCGGTCAACCCGTTCGCCCCTGAAATATCGGCGCAGAGTTGGCGTAGATAGGTATCATTCTCGTTAAGCAGCGCGTGATCGATCTGGAAGGTGGCAAAGGTTTTGTCGGCAAACGCTTCCAGATTGCTCAGATTGCGGAGCTTTATTGTTTTGCGCGACTTGATCTTATCGGCCTGACACACACAGGGAAACGCTTTGCCGAAGTCGGGATGCCCCACTGGGACATCGACACCGACAATGCCTAGCCCGCCGCAGATCTGGCAAACATCGTCGTTATTGGTCGTCGTATCAATATTGAGCATGGTCTATTCACCCTCATGCCGCCGGAAATATTCATCTTGCAAGTAGGGATTCTGGTTGGATACGTCGCTCGTTTGGGAGCGCGATGTTTTGCCTTCGGTTGTCCAGCGCCGCAGGATCGCCTCGACATAGCGCCAGTTGCGTTTGTTGCTTTCTACCGCAATCTTCATAGCCTCGGCAACCCAATCTGCCGGGTAAGTATTCTCTGCATCACGGAGAATATCACCTAGCATCGGGGTCAAGGGGCCGATGTTTTGCTCATACAGCACAAAAATATTGGGGCGTTCTGCGATCAGTGCAATAGGGCTGCTGTGCGGGCCGGGTCGCCAGTCGCCGTGTTCAAGCGCTTCAACGGCGGCACGTCCCTTTTCGGTGTTCATAAAATAGAGGTGATCCTCGATCTGCGGCACAACGACATGCAGCAGCGTCCCGCGTGCCACCGCCGAGTCGAGCGCTGCTTGCAAGGCTTGTTCGGCACTTATCGTCCCATCGCCTAGCCCTGCCAGCAGCAGTCGATCATCGAGCATATCCCGCAGCCGGATATAACGATACTTGCCCTCGCGCTGCTGCAATGCCCAGAAGCAGTACACCGTTAACTTCAACTCTGCCAGATCGTCGATCTGGGGCAGTAGTTCGCTGAAAAACAATGTCGGAACCTGAACCGAACTTGTCTTTCCCGCCGGGAAACCTTTGAAACTCTGGGAAGATTGCGCTGCCATTGCTAATAACCCGCCAGATTAATGTTGCTCTTTTGCATGTTAGTAAACTGCGTCACTTCCTTGCGGAAGTACAGTGTAACTACCCCGGTCGGGCCATTGCGATGTTTGGCGACGATAATATCCGCCTGATTCTGGCGATCACTGGCTTCGTTGTACATATCATCACGGTAGATAAACATCACAATATCCGCATCCTGCTCGATGCTGTTGTGGACAATTACGTTATTGGCAATGAAGTTACTGTAGGCTGGCACCGTTAAATCGTAAACGTCGGCTTCGCCATCGGGGAGGATTGAGTCGATTTTGTCCCAATTCACCTCACCCCAACCCTTCTCTGAATTCGGAGAGGGGTTTTCCGAATGCTCGTCAGCATAAACTGCGAATTGTGCTTGTATCTCTGTTTGCATTTCTGGCAAGGCAAGACAATCGCCAATCGTTAATTCGTCTAGCCGCTTCCATCCCTTAATCGTCAAAAACTTGTGGTTAGCTGTAGCGCGAATGTTGCGGCCTAATTCCATTGTTAGCCTATAAACAGGCTTCACGCCCGTACAAAAGGCGTTGGATACCGCTGCCGATTCAAATTTCCACGTTTCGGGATTTAGGCTCAACACACGAAAATCGCTTTGCCCAACCAGATCACGGATCGGTATGGAACGCCCCCTATCGGGCAAATAGATCAGTGTGTCACCTGCCAGACAACCCGACTCGCGCAAATCGGAGAGCATCGGGCGCTTATCTTGACGCTGTTCGACAGCACGCGAAAGCTGTGCCGCCGCGAGGACAGGCACATTGATCTCACGGGCGAGTTCCTTCAGTCCCCGCGAGATCGTGCTGATCTCCTGAACGCGGTTATCGTTGCGACCTACGCCACCACTCATCAGTTGCAGGTAATCAACGATGATCAGATCAAGGCCATGTTCACGATATAGGCGGCGACTTTTGGTTCGCATCTGCGGTATGGAGATAGCAGGCGTATCGTCCATAAAAATTCGCAAATTGCTAAGTTTGCCTGTCGCCTCGACAAACACGCCCCACTCGCGTTCATCCAGATTGCCCAAGCGTAATTTTTGCGAATTAATGGTTGTCTCCGCCGAAATAAGACGCTGCACCAATTGTTCGGTGGACATTTCCATACTGTAAATCGCAGTACGGGCAGTGCCCAACCGTGCCGCGTTGAGCGCAATACTGAGCATGAAACTGGTCTTGCCGACACCGGGACGCGCCGCCACAATTACTAGGTCGGAGCGTTGCAGCCCACCAAGCAGTTGATCGAGATCGGTAAAGCCAGTCGGCATCCCTAGTGGCTCGTCCTGATGTTCATACAGGTACTCGATCCGGTCATAGTATTCGCTAGCGGCGATGTGCAGCGGGATCATATCCCGACGCAAGCGCCGTTCCGTTACCGCGAACAACTCTGACTCGGCATGGTCGATCACGTCGCTGATCTCGGCGTTTTCTTCTAGGGCTAGTTGCCCAATACGGGTAGCAGAGGCTAGCAAACGGCGGCGAATCGCGGCACGCTCAACGATGCGCCCGTAGGTTTCGGCGTGAATATGTGTCGGCGTGTTGTTAATCAGATGGGTGATATACGACGGGCCGCCAATACTGTCGAGTTGGTCGCGGCTGCGTAATTCCTGAATAACCGTTAGGTTATCAACGGCTTCGCTGCGCTCGTGAATAGCCGTAATTGCATCCCAGACCCACGCATTTCTGACAATGAAAAAGTCTGAGGCTTGCAAAAAGGCCGCGACTTCCAGAATCGCATCCGGGTTGATGAGTACCGAACCGAGTACAGCTTCCTCTGCTTCAACCGAATGCGGCGCAAGCTGATCAGGGGTTCCGTTGGTGTGGTTATCACTCATGATTCAAGGATGCTTTCTGGAGTCTAAAACGGGGTTGCCCGCATACGGTACTATTTTGTACTGTCTGGCAACCCCGCTGTGCTGTATGTGGAAGGGATCAAACTATTCGTTGTCGTCCAGATCGTCGAGATCTAGCGTATCTACGAAATCCTTGAAAATGCTCAAGCGTTCGTCCGGCGTATCGTTGTTCTGCGGTTCCGCACTGACTTCCTGCTCCGGCGTACTCGCTGCACGCTCCATCACGCTGTCTTCGACGAAGATCGGCACACGAACCCGTACCGCCAGCGCAATTGCATCACTGGGGCGTGAGTCGATCTCAAGCCGCCGTCCGCTGGCTTCCACCACAATCCGGGCATAGAAGACATCATTGCGCAGTTCGTTAATGATGATCTGAACCACTTCACCACCCATCTGGGAGATCATCGACTTGAGCAGGTCGTGCGTCAAAGGGCGCGATACCTCGACCTCTTGCAGTTCAACAGTGATCGCATCGGCTTCGCAAGGCCCAATCCAGATAGGCAGATAGCGATCCCCTACAGCGTCCTTGAGTATCACAATGCGGTGCTGCGACATCAGGCTCACCCGAATACTATCAATTGTTACTTCAATCATTTTGCCGCCCTTTTACCAGCTTATTCCAAAGATGGTTAGCCCTCTGGATTAAGAACCAGTATAGCAGATTCCGCGAAACAAAACCAACGTTCCAAACAAGACGGACGCATTTTAAACAGTTTCTAACGAAGCCATCTGAATGGCAGAAAATGAATTGTGACTCCTTATGAATTGCTCTGAATGGCACACCCGCCTTATACTGCATAAAGGTAGCCGCATCAATCTCAAGAATAGCCTGCACGGGTTTCGACATGGAGCAAATAATGACAATAACAGTGACATGGCTTAGCCATTCTGGTTTCCGGCTCGAAATAAACAGCTTATCTGTACTCATCGATCCTTTCCTGACAGGCAACCCTCTAGCAGTGATCAGCCCCAATGAGATTCCCGCCGACTATATCCTGCTCACGCATGGACACGGCGATCATCTAGGCGATACTGTACCCATCGCCAAGCGGACAAATGCCATGGTTATCAGTGTCCATGAAATTGCCGAGTGGTTGCGAAAACAGGGTGTACAGCGAACCCATGCTCAAAACGTGGGGGGCGGATTCGCTCATCCATTTGGGCATGTCCGTTTTGTCAGGGCTGAACATAGTTCGTCCCTCCCCGACGGCACTTATGCGGGGCTAGCGTGTGGGATCGTGTTGATGGTAGAAGGTAAACGTCTCTATTTTGCGGGTGATACTGGGCTATTTTCGGATATGCGGCTTATCGGAGATCAGCGGATCGATGTGGCGTTCTTGCCTATCGGAGATAACTACACCATGGGGCCAGACGATGCACTCATGGCAACCAAATGGCTTCAACCGCGTTCGGTGTTTCCGATTCACTATAACACCTTTGCCGCGATTTATCAGGATTCAGCAGGATGGGCGCAACGCATCACCAACGAAACCAATAGTCAGGCTATTGTTATCGATCCGGGTTCCAGTTTTTCTATATAGTCTAGTTGGCGTTAATGGGCATCGTCTTCGAGGATGCCGTATAGCAGGAGATCAACGCTGCCATCCAACCATGCCCGCTGCGGAAAGAGGCGCATTGCCAGCCGTGCCACTTGGGGCATGGCCCGTTCCGATATCACAAACCCCATCAACAGGGCAATGAGCGTGCGAGCCAGAATCACATCGGCTACCGGACGAAGTTCCCCAAGTGCTTTGAGGCGTTCTAGTAAGGCCAGCGCTTTGGGAGTTACTTGCAACATCATCGTGGAAACTAACGCGCCGTTGTTGGCCTGAATGTCGATAGCCGCCAGTTCGAGGAACGCTTCGTTCTGTTCGATTACCTTGACCATGCGGCGCATGACATCGCGTACAATGTCTTCAGTGGACTCACCTTCGACACTATCTAATGCACTGAGCAGATCCTTGATCGGATTGTGAGCAGCGAACAAGGCTGTAAACAAACTGCTTTTGTCGGCAAACTGGCTGCGAAGGTCGGTTAGGTCAAGCTTGGCACGCTGCGCGACCTGTTCCAGAGTCGCGCCTACATAGCCCTGTTCGCGGAAAATCTCCAGCGCTGCCGCCAATAATTTTTGATCACTGCGATCTGCATTCGGCATTAAATTAAGTCAATCATCGGAAAAATAAGTCGTTATTTCTTTGCACCCAGTGAGGAAATTTGCCGGACAAGTGTTACGGCTGCTAGCCCAATCCGAAGG
>JBDTVG010000154.1:0-12554 GCA_040007395.1 Chloroflexota bacterium | reverse complement strand
CCCCTCTCCGCACGCGGAGAGGGGGAGTCCGGCGATTCTGAAAGTCCCTCTCTACGGAGTGGAGAGGGATTTAGGGTGAGGAGAATGTGCCGCTGCATCAAAACGGCTCCAACGCGGGGTTCATCTTGATCCGAGTCAGCGAGGCGGCATCCTCCGCTTGAGCGCCGTCCGGCGTGATAATCCGCAGGCGGTGAAATTGGTTTTCGCCCGCTAGTTGATACATACCAACTTCAAGCTGCCATGTTCCCGGCGGCGCATCGGCGTTAATCGTGAACTCATGCTCATCCTTGATGATCTCACCGACTTTCCAAGTGGTCGTTGGGCGAGTCCAGTTGGCGGGCATTCCATCACTGCGCCCAAAGGTGTTGGGTGTACCCGGTTCAAGGATCTGCGTGAACACGCGATAATCGGTACGCATGGGACGCAGCTCCCGCCAATAAAACGTCACTTTCACTTTTTTGCTAGGATACATCACCAGACTAGATACATCATAGCCAATGAGTTCAGCCTCATCGCCAAAGTTGACGCGCATGGGATTTGGCATATCGAGTGTAGACGGCTGAGGTAACAACTTAACGGTTCCAAGCAAAACGCGATTGTCGCTTGTTACTTGAGGTGGTTCAGGAATGGTTCGCGTTTCGGGCTTACCCTTGGCGATCATCCGATCTTGAGGATGGAAATTGTCATAGAAGCCAAGATATATATTGAGTTCTTGTGGTGTGTAGGCCAGTTCTGGAATCCGCACCACAAAGTCATTAAACCAACCTTCATCAGCTTTTAGCAAGGTCGTCGGCGTAAGCCCTTGTTGTGGGTAAATATCTCTTTGTGCCACAATCAATCCCTGAGCATTCTCAAGATGAATAAATGCGCTCCAATCACGAGTAAAATTTCCTTCCACGTGAAAATAGGCTTGGTAGGATTTTAAGTATTGATTGGGATATATGTCCCCATATTGCGGGAGATAAACGACGCTGAGTGATGGTTTAGCTTGCTGCGGCTCGTAGAAAAATACAGTATTACAATGTGCATCAGAATCACAGGGATTTGACGATGGCATATTCCAAGTTGCTACCCATTCTTTCAGCGGCACATCATAAGCAGCCTGAATCGTAAATGGAGCCAGTACCACAGCAATTAACGCAAACCAAGTAAGGCTTACTCCAATAACAACACGCCTTAAAGGTAATGATCCTAGCCCTACCGCCATCCACATGCTCAACGGTGCGATGGCGCTGAACATCAATCGCCCCTGCGAAGCCCACGTTTCGCTTGTCCAACGCAACAGCGAGATAAACAGCACCACGATCCAGATCACGGTGAAAGCTCGACCCAGCAGCAGTGTCCAATCGTGTTTCACGCCACCTAGATTCCCCTCCCCTTTGGGAGAGGGGCCAGGGGTGAGGGCTTCTGATCGTCGCGCTAACCACATTCCCAACCCAATCACCAACCCCACCGCCGCTAACGCCGCCATCACGTTGAAGCCGCTGTACACAATCTCCGGCATAGGGACATTCACGCCGCCGAAGAAACCCCAATAGCTCATCAGGAACGTGTGGCGCTCTGTCCACAACTGCGCCCAATTCGCGGGAACAGAGCGCGGCCCAACGATATGAATAAACACATTTAGCCCGGTGGGATCGCCATAAAGCTGCACATTCCGCACATACCACCAGCCCGCGATCACAATCGTCAACCCGCCCGTAATCAGTCCACCAACGATTAAGGGTCGCCAGTCGCGGAGACGATAGGCAATGAGCGCCAGCGAGAACACGATCAAAATGACCATGAAGCCGATATTGAACTTGGCAAGCATTCCCGCCCCGGTGATCACGCCAATCAGCACCAGATCACGCAGCGGTGGGGCATCACGACGCTTAAGCAATCGGACGATCAGCAGCAGCAGTACCGCGCCTAGCGCATTCGATAGGTTATCGTTATTGACGCTGCCGCTGATAAATAGAAACATCGGGTTCAGGGCAGTGAATAATGCTGCCGCACTTGCTAACCAGCGCCGACCGGGGAATAGTTCGGCAGTCAATGGATAAGTCATTGCCCATTCATAGGAAAGCCCAATCATTCTCTGTGATAGGAGGAATAGTTCGGCAGTCAATAGATAAGTCATGGCGACAGTCACCGCACCGAGGATCACCGAGAAAAAGCGGATCAGATGCACTGCCAGCACCGTACCGCGCCAGGGGAACGCCTCGACTGCTGGATCGTGAACCATCATGTTGACATTGCCGTCTGGCACGATAATCCCAATGTCGCGGTGTGGATTGGCCTTGTGAGCTTGTGCATAATCTGAGGTGTCGATCCACCTGGTCAGGATCGCACTGATCATGTAATACAGTGGTGGTTGGCTACCCTCTTGCCGCCACTCCGTCTCGACCTTCGGATCTTGCACGGGCAGTTGCAAGCCGTGATCCGCCATATACTTGACCGCCGGATAGTGCCACAGTTCGTCGGAAGCCTCGAAGATCGGCGTGACGACACTGTACAGGCTCGCCAGCAGCAAATAGACAACCAGAATAATCTGGAGTGGATGCGATTTTAGACGATCAATGATCAACTGACTTTAGGCTCCAATGCTGTCACGGTAAAAAGCGGCAGTCTGCGCCGCGATATGATCCCATGTAAAGCGCTCGGCAAGTATCCCCGCGTTGGTCTGCAACGATTCTCGCAGTGCTGGATCGGCTGCCAACTCGCGGATTGCGGCGGCAAGTGCCTGTGGCGAATTGGGCGGCACAAGCAGCGCCTGCACGCGATCTTGAACTTCGGGCAAATCGCCGTCGGGGTGCGTCGTGATGATCGCGCAGCTGTGCGCCAACGCTGCCATGAAACTCCCACGTCGCAGCGATACCCCATCGCGATAGGGCAGCGCCAGCATATCACAGGCGATCAAGTTGGCGCTCACTTGTTGACCCTCAACAAAGCCGACCCATTGTACCCGACTTTGCAGCCCCAACCCCGCAATCAACCGATCAATCTCGTCAGCCGCTTGTTGGTTGGTCGGGTCGCTGCTGCCCGTGCGCCCGCCGATCATCAAGAGATGGGTGTTCGTGACTTGGGCTAGCGCTTCGAGCAGCGTATCAACCCCTTTGCTGGCGTTGATAAAGCCGAAATAGCCAACGAGCGTCGCCTCAGTCGGGATGCGCAACTTCGCCCGCCATGCCGCCCGATCATATCCCGGCGGCAAATCTACCGCGATGTTCGAGCCGATAGGAATATTGCATAGTCGCTTAAGTTCACCTTCGGCACGAAGTCGCTGTTCATCGGGCGCGTTGGTCACGATCACCCCATCCGAGGCGCGAGCTAATGCTAGCAATGCTCTAAAGCGCAGCGATCCCGCCTTCGGGAATAAATATGGCACCAGCAGATCGTGAAACGTCGTAATCGTGGGGATTGCGCCGAGCAAGCGTGGCATAAGGTGAACCAACTGCGCCATCTGGAATGCGGCGGCTTCATATTGCAGGTTGACCACATCCAGCCGATTGACCTGCGCCCAGTGTCGTACCGCAAACAGGCTAGCACGATTCCAACCCTGAACCCGACCCTCAACGTGAATAGCGTCTACGCTGCCCGATGGCACACGGTGATCTGTCAATACATAGATAGCGTGGTGCTGTTCAACCAACGCCCGCGCCAGTTCGTGCGTAAACGCGCCGACTCCGCCTTGCAGCGGCGGGTATTCGCCAGTGACAAATCCGATCCGCATCAACCGCCAGCCAACGCACGGATGACTTGCCAGTACATGCTCACCCGTTCGCGGCGCAGATCGCGGCGGTGTCCCAACGCGCCCTTGATCGCTTCGATCAGCAGTTGGTAGGCGTAACTCACTACGAGGAACACTCGCAAAAACAGTGCCACGAGTAACCCATGATATTTACGAAAGTAGCGCAGCTTGCTTTGCTGGAAATAAACGTGTTTGAATCCGGCGACCTGTTCAGTGCTTTTGCCGCCGTGATGCACAATCGTTGCCACACCCAGATAGACGACCCGCCAACCCGCCGTGCGGGCGCGTTTGCACCAATCCATTTCTTCGCTGAACATCATGTACTGTTCATCCAACGCGCCAATCTGGGCGTAGACTTCGCGACGCGCCATCAGTGCCGACCCTTGCACCCAATCGACATCGGCGGTAGCGCTATCGGCAACATCGCGTACATAGAACCGATCTAGCACGGAGCGCGGCGCATAGGGCTGTAACCATGTACTCTCGAAGATCGCGGTTAGCAGCCCCGGAAACCGTCGCCGCGTAGATTGTGTACTGCCATCGGTGTTAAGCGTGTGTGGACCGACGATACCTACCTCGGTGTGTTGGTCGAGATAGCTAACCATTTGCGCCAGCGCGTCGCCCACAATCTCTGTATCGGGGTTGAGCAGCAGTAGATAACGTCCCTGAGCGACAGCCAAGCCAAGATTATTGCCGCGTGTGAACCCGATATTGTCGGTCTGCGGCAGTACCTTGACCTGTGGATAACGCACGCGAAGCATAGCGGGGGTTGCGTCGCTGCTAGCAGAATCCACGACGATCACCTCGATATTCAGCGTCGTCGTTAGCACGCTATCGAGGCACACGATCAACAGATCGCGCACATTCCAACTGACAATGATAATAGATAGATCAATCATGGGCGGTATTCTACCGAGTCAGCGTGAATTTATGAAGGGTTGTCTCCCCCAAGCCTAGGGCCATCGCAAAGTCATTGACCCCTAACCCCCCGCCCCTTCCCCCGCAAGCGATGGAAGGGGAGTCACTCAGTTTGTAAGTCCCTCCTCGCTTGCGGGGAGGGATTTAGGGTGGGGTCAATTTGCTATTGAAATCCGACTTTGCAACAGTCCTATCCCCAAACTTAGGGCAATTGCATCAAAATGAAAGTTCGGGTTAATCACCACATTTGCCGGACAACGCAGGCCCTGTCCGCGTCTGCCCGATAATGCAAAATACCGGACAACGCAAACATTGTCCCTACAAAACACGATTTCCTGTAGGGACACGGTTTGCCCTGTCCGCGTCTGCCCGATAATGCAAAATACCGGACAACGCAAGCATTGTCCCTACGAAATACCGTTCGGATGTAGGGACAGGGCTTGCCCTGTCCGATGATTTACCGTGTGGCCTACGCTGTCGCACGCGCCAGATTCAACGCCAACAGCCGACGCAATAATTCCTCGTCGCCCTCCGATGTCCGCAGCGTGCCGACCAGATCGCTCCAACCGTAGGCCGCTAGCACCGCCTGATCCAACGAGGCGTGCAGTGCGGCGAGACGTGGCGCGAACTCACGGGCGGCGGCTTTGATCGTGTCGGTTTTGCTGGGCTTCTTGGGCGCAACACCGCGATAGGCTTGCAGCGCGTTATACAGATTGGTCAACGTGCGATCCTTAACCGTTGTACCGCTGGCTGGCGCGGATAGCGTGGCAAACTCCGACGGATTGAGCCATGCTTCGCGCTCGGCGTTGAGCGCACGCGCCGCCGCACTGATGGCAAGGTAGGCCGGGTCGGTGGTGGGTTCGCTGCGCGGCGACCACGGGAACGGGTAGGTTTCAAAGGTGGTCGTTGGCGTGTAGCGCGGATCGTTACCCTTGCCGAGCCAAGTTCCCATACGTAGCGACCATAGCTCGTGCGCGTAAGCGTGCAGCACCCCGAAGAAGTAGTCATCATCGCGGGCAATGGCTATTACCGCATCATTACATAAAATGTGTGGATTGACCCATACAAATAAACGGTATTTGGCATGGCGAGGGGTCGCAATATAGCGAGTAAGCTTATGTAATGCCTCTCGCATCCCAACACGAGGTTCAGCGTATAGCCACCATTTTTCTCGATATATTTTGCGATTGTTAGTTATTCTTTCAGGATATACATGCTGTTTAACCCAATCAAATGGTTGCCGATAAAGGGTAGCCTCTTGCTCAAGCATGTAGAGGCCAAAGTCAATTGTCCAAATGTCACGACTTCGATGGGTAATATCAAATGCGTTAAGTACAGGTTTTACTACATCTGAATTGTTCTTTTTATCGAGATTTGTTGCATCGTCTAGCATATTTTTTGCGGTACTATTTGGTATATCAAAACTTCCTTTTGGAGATGGTCCCTGAAAGGAAATAGATTCGTTTTCTAGGATATGTTGAGCCTGCGTTAGATCAACAATACTTTGCAAATCAGATGTAATGTTGACGACAGGCATACTGTCCAAAATACGCTCTGTTTGTAAGCCATTATCGAATCCAATTATGGAAACCCGAACAGATGCTCCTGCCAATAGCCAAGACCTATCGCTCCAAGCCATAAAAATATCGCCTGTTTGTTTAATCCTATCCAAAACTGTGCGATTAGTTCCACCTCTAATTGAGTTAGTTGCAATTAGGCCAATACGTTTTGCAGCGCCGTTTTCAAGATTGACACGCGCTTTCTCAAACCAATAGCATACGAGATCGGCAAAAGCAGGAACACGATCTTTGTATAATGCAAACAAGCTATTTATATAACTATCACCCAATTCGCCTCTCACTCTATTGCCACCCAAAAACGGCGGATTGCCCATAATCACATCTACCGCAGGCCACTCCGGTTCATAAGGCTTGCCCTCGGCATCGTAGCGCAGGATCGAGTCGTCGCACACGATGCGGTCTGGTTCGGTGGGGTTGTCCTTGTCCTTTAGCACGGGGTTAGAGAGCGCACGCGGATGCGGGCTGCTGGTCTTGACAAACGGGCGCAAGATCCCTTCGTCCTCGTAGCGCCATTGCAGGTAGCCGATCCACACCACAATCTGGGCGAGTTTGGCGGCGAACTCGTCTTTCTCGATGCCGTACAGTTGGCGCGGCGTGACCACATCGCGGAAGGGTAAGCCCAACGGCTCGAAGGTTTTGCGGACTCGCGCTTCGAGATCCTTCATCGCCCGTAGGGATACATACAGGAAGTTGCCCGATCCGCAGGCCGGGTCTAAGACTTTGGTCGTGCCAAGCCGATCCATCATGCGGTCATGTAGCGCGATCAGTTGATCTTGGGTGTTTTGCTTGAGCTTGGCTAACTCGGTTTGCAGATAGGTTTGCAGCAGTGGTTCGGCTTCGGTACGGATCTCATCCCACAGGCGGTAGAGCGGCTGCATCAGCACTGGCTCGACAATCAAGCGGATGTCGGCTTCGCTGGTGTAGTGTGCGCCCAGTTGCGCCCGCTTACTGATGTCCAACGCGCCTTCAAAGAGCGTGCCAAAGATCGTCGGGTTGACTTTGCGCCAGTCGGCTTCGGAAGCCTTGCCCAGCACATCCAACGCGCCGGGGATCGCGGCGAGATCGAGTGCTTCTGTACCGTCGCCTGCGCCCTCGCTAGAGTCCTCGAACAAGCCGCCGTTGAAGTACGGGACGCGCTTCATGTTAAACGCTTCTTTTTCGCCCGCCATCGCTTGGAACAACGTTTCAAGCTGCGGTACGAACTCCTGCGGCATTTCGCGCCCGCCATCCACCAGAAAGCGGAAGACAGGCTGTCCATAGACACGCGGCAGCAGTTCCGTATCCTCAGCGAACAGCGCGAAGGTCAGCTTGGCAAGGAACTGCGCGATCTGCATGGGAGTCCATTTGGCCTTGCCTTCCTGCTCCACGCCAAAGCGCCGCATCAGGTCGGCAAGGTGGGCAAACTGATCCGCCAGATCGCGGGTGATAACCGCCCGCTGGTTTAGTTCGCTCTGGCGTTCTTCTTTGAACTTTTCTGGCGACTCAAGCAGCCAGACAATATAATTGCGCGTCTTAGCATCAAGGAGATCGTTGTTGGTGAACTTGAAGGGCTGCGCGTTGATGTTAGGCCACTGTGGGTAGATCCGGTATTCCAGAAAGTCGCACACCACGAGCAGCGGCGGGTTTTCCAGCGCGGTTTTGTAGGCCAGCAGTTGCGCGTAAGCTGCATCCAGATCCTTGTGCTTGCCCTTGTACTCCCACGCAAAATGTCCCTTGTACCAGACATCGGCGCGACCTTTGCCGCCCGTCGTTTTTTGCAGTTGTTCTTCGAAGGTAAAGAACGTGCCTTCAGGGTCGAGTTGGGTAGGCGTTTTGTGTCCGACCAACTGGCACAGCGCAATAAAGTGACTCTGGGCGGCCTGTTGTTCGCGCAGCTTGCTTTCCGACCAGTTACGCACAAATTCAGCGGGGATAGTGGTCAAGGGGCTTACTCCGGGTAAGGGTAATTTTGCGCTGTCGAGCCTAACGATACTCGTAAATTATAGCGCAAATTTGCCGGATTATCCTCATGTCGGGTCACTGCCTGCCCTTGTCCGCTGGCATTCTGCATCTTGTCCACGAAGTGACCTCGCCACAGGCATTCTCGACTCTGCGCGAGAAAGGGCTGCGCGTGCGCCGTCCTCAATTGCTTTGATGAAGCATTTGCAGACTTCAACGCCGCCCTCAAGCTCGACTCCACCTATGTGAATGCCTACAACGGTAGGGGATTTATCTACATCGAACAGAATCACTACACGGAGGCTCTTGCAGACTTCTCCACAGTTCTCAAGCTTGACCCTAACGATGCAGCATAGATAGCACTTTTGAGGCATTGGCAAGGCGGGTTTAAACGTGCTAGGCTTTGCGTTATACTTGAAGGCTCCTGATTTCAAGTCACCGTAAAGAAAATTAAAGAAGGCAGGTCAACGTGATCGAATCTCTGGCAGAGCTAGCAGAGCCGGTCTTGAACATCGACTTTATCCAACGCACACGCCGCAATCACGGGCTGGAACACGCCACCGTCCACGTACTGAGCAGCAAGATCAAGAATCTGTCCATCGCTGGGCGCTCCGATGCGAGCGGCTTCTGGCTCATGGGCGATGTGGACACGGATCAAGTGCGCGATTCCGTAGACGAGGCGCTGCACCGGATGCAGGGCGGCGAATCTCAACTCGCCATCCACCCCAACTGCGGCACCGGACTCGTGACAACGGGCATTATGGCAAGCATGGCGGGACTCATCGGCAGCATCGGCATCAAGCGCGGCGCGACGGATTACGTCGGGCGGCTGCCCACCGTGATGCTGCTCACCATCGGCGCGATTATCCTGTCGCAGCCGCTAGGCTTAAGCCTACAGGAACACTTCACCACGCTCGGTGATCCCGGCAACTTGCGCGTCCTCGACATTGAGCGCGACACGACAACGGGTATCATGGGCGGCACCATCACCTTACACCGGGTCAACACTACCTCATCATGAGCCGCGCCGCCCCGACTTTCTACGTACTGCATGGCGACGACGAATTCAGCCGCAAAGCCGAAGTCCACACGATGCGCTCCCGCATGGGTGATCCTGCGACGGTTGAACTCAACATGGCGACCTTCGATGGGAAAACCGCGTCTATCGCTGATGTGATTGTCGCTGCCAGCATGATGCCCTTCCTCTCTGACAAACGCCTGATCATTGTCGAGGGGATGCTGGCGTGGCTCGTGCGGAAAGGCGGCGGCAAAACTGCCAAAGCCGAACTCGAAGCACTTGTCGCGGCCTTGCCAACGCTGCCCCCTTCTGCGCGGCTGGTCTTTGTCGAAGCAGAAACGCTCAACGATTCGCACCCGGTGCTCAAGCTGATCAAAGAAGATCCGAACGGCTACGTCAAAGCCTTCAATCCGCCGCGTGACGCGACCAACTGGATTATGAAGCAGGTCGAGTCCTATGGCGGCAAGATCGAGCCACGTGCGGCCTCGCTGTTGGCGGCAATGGTCGGTGGCGATCTACGGGCGAGTGACAGCGAATGTATCAAGCTCGTCACCTATGTCGGGCCGGGGCAAATCATCACCGACGCGGAAGTCATGCTGCTCACCGCCAACGCTGCCGAGGTCAAGATCTTCGATATGGTCGATGCGCTCGGCAAGCGCGATGGCAAAACCGCCAGTCGGCTGCTGAATCGCTTGCTCGAAGATCAGGATGCACTGGCGCTGCTGCCCATGATCTATCGCCAGTTCCGGCTATTGATTCAAGCGCGTGAAGTGCTCGACATGGGCGGCGACAAACGCGATCTCATGAAAGCGCCCGATTTCAAGAGCGATTTCGTCGCCAGCAAAGCCATTGAGCAGTCACGCAACTTCACGCTCGACCAACTGGAAGGCATCTATCGTTACCTGTTGGATGTCGATCACAGCCTGAAAACCAGCAAAATCAGCGGCCCGCTGGCGCTCGATCTGTTGGTGGCAGGCTTGGCGACTTAGTACCTCAAGTGGCGTACCGTTCACTCTGAATCCTGAGGATGAAGGTACGCCACCAAAACAGACAACGCGCTAAGGGAGGGTAAGGTCTTTTTTATACTGTCGCGGTGTTTTGCCCACCACTTGCTTAAAAGCCGTAATGAAATGTTGTTGGCTGCTATAGCCCACTTCATAGGCAATCGCTGCCCAGTTGGGCTGGTTGCTCTCGCGGATCTGTTGAGCCGCCACTAGAAGCCTATGACGCTGGATCAGCCACTTGAGTCCGAGGCCAATGTAGTCTTGAAAGGTCTGTTGCAGCCAGCGCTCGCTTCTGCTAAAGGCCTTTGCTACGGCTGTAACGGTCTGGAGGCTTTCATCGGTTTCGATAGCACTAATGATCTCGTTTATGAGGTCGATATTGGCATCGAGTTGAGGATGTTTCGCGCGAACCAACTTGAGGAGCTCCTCAATAGCCGCTTGATCGTCAAGGGTTAACAAGTGTTCGATATAACGACTGTCTGCCTGCGGAAATATCTGCTGTAAGTCTATGATTTTATCTTGTAACTCTGCGAGTGTCCCACCCCAAAACGCATGAAACGCCCCCGGTCGGAAGCGGATACCAATGATTTTACCGCCACCAGTGGCAATATAGGTACGTTTACCATGAAACGTCCCCTGAATGCCGGACTGCTGCCTAGAAACAAAAACGTCAACGTATGGTCGGTGCATCACTTCTTCGGAGTAGTAAGTTGTGTCCGCATTGTCCCAGCGAATTATCCAAAAGTGCTCAATGAACGGCACCAAGTCAGCGGGAGGTAAGTGGGTAGCGAAGCTCACATGCCGCTCAAATCCGACTGGATCTAAGCGTCCACGTGGCTCGTAACTGTCTGCGGATTTTTGTAATACATCTTTCATGTTGTTTGATATTATAAAACAGTTCATCATTAATAAAAAGGAGTGGGTATAGCCATGAAAGACAAGCCTTTTCTACGTGGTATGGCGACGGTAAATTTTTGGGCTGACGATGTGGCGGCAGCACGCGATTGGTACGCCGAATTATTTGGTATTGAGGCGTATTTTCAGATGCCTAACGCTGGGCATCCGTCGTATGTCGAGTTTCGGGTCGGTGACGACGAGGACGAATTCGGCATTATTGACCGCACCTACGCACCCAAAGGGATGCAACCGGGACCCGGAGGAGCGATCCTCTTATGGCATGTTGATGACATCGAGGCGGCTTTTGAGAGGCTCAAGGCGCTGGGTGCTAAAGAGTACGATCCGATGACTAAACGCGGCGATTCCGGCTTTGTAACGGCCTCAGTCATTGACCCATTCGGTAACATTTTGGGCATCATGCATAATCCACATTATGTGGAAATCCTCCGTTCTCGAACAGTGTAAAGGGAAGGGATCTATGCCGACAAATAAAGAACTTCCAGTTCTGCCGTTTGCATCAGCCTTGTTGTGGGAACAGTGGCTATCCGAACACCATGCCCAGTTTGATGGGATATGGATAAAAGTTGCCAAAAAAGCCGCGGGTATTGCTTCGGTGACGCACGATGAAGCCCTTGATGTCGCGCTTTGTTATGGCTGGATTGATGGACAGCGAAACAGCGATGACGACAGCTATTTCTTGCAAAAATTTACGCCACGACGGTCAAAAAGTCTGTGGTCGAAACGCAATGTCGATAAAGCAGCTAAGCTGGCTGCCGCAGGGAGGATGCAGCCCGCTGGCTTGGTCGAGGTCGAAGCGGCTAAGCAAGATGGTCGGTGGGAAGCTGCCTATGAGTCGTCCAAAAATATGGTTGTTCCAGAAGATTTTCTGGAGGCACTGGAGCAAAACAAACAAGCACAGGTCTTTTTTCACACACTCAGCAAAGCCAACATTTACAGTATTGCTTGGCGGCTGAAGACCGCCCAAAAGCCAGCGACTAGGAAGCGGCGTTTTGACACACTGCTAGCAATGTTAGCAAGAGGAGAGTTTCCCTAAGGCTCAGAGACACTGGGTTGAGTACAAACAGAAAGTAACTCTCTCCCTACCATTCAGAAAATAACGCGGCAGACACCGCGCATCTTTAAGGCATGGGCGAGTAGTTCACGCGGAATTATTTTGCACTCAAGGGGATGGCTAGACTGAGATTTAAGGTCGATTACAGCCTGAAAATCAGCATAATCAATAGCTTGCTAAGCCTCAATCTGCTCGTGGCGGGCTTGGCGAACTGAAAATTACCGAGACTTAACTCTTGACAAAGGGCTGAATGGTCATTAGAATTCACATCATATTCACTGATACGTACGCAAATAGCGTTAAGGTATAGGATAAACTGCTTGACTGGATTATGGGCAGGGCGAACTGAATAGGGGTTAAGAGACAATCAAGGGAGCAGCAGTTCGCGGCCCGA
>JBDTVG010000153.1:0-9401 GCA_040007395.1 Chloroflexota bacterium | reverse complement strand
ATGCTCCTGCGCTTGGCAGGCTCGCCGCAATCGCGGCGACAGAAATCAACGGCACTGCCTACATCGTCGCTATGATTACGCCGGATGAGGACTTTCACACTGAGATGTATGACAAAGTATTCTTGCCCGATGTCAAAGCATATACCGTCTTGAAGTAGGACGGCTGAAACGCGAATGATAAAACTAACCCGTTGATACTACTCGATTCTTCAATGTTTAATTGAGCAAAATCGAGGCATCATCAACGGGTTTTTAGTTTACGCCTGACTGCTCATTTGGGTTAGAAG
This sequence comes from Chloroflexota bacterium, assembly GCA_040007395.1. Classification (GTDB taxonomy): domain Bacteria; phylum Chloroflexota; class Anaerolineae; order Aggregatilineales; family UBA2796; genus DATGFK01. The sequence continues at coordinate 9,114 of JBDTVG010000153.1, read as the reverse complement.
TCGGGATATTGGCTTCTGACAGGAAATAGATACGTATCTGCATGTTTGCCAACCGCACTTCATCGCCACTCTTAATGCGATCTGGTTCTTGCGGCGAGACTGGAAAGCCATTGATAAATGTCCCATTGCTGCTATTGAGGTCACGAACCTCAAAGACATCGCCGTCGCGCTGGATGGCGGCATGGACTTTCGACACGCCCAGATCGAACGCATCATAAGCGCTCAAATCGACATGTGAGCCTTCGGGTGCCTCAGGATTACGCCGTCCAATGGTGATCTGAGAGTTAACTGTCGCTGTAATCGGTCTGGGATGTGTACCGATAAACATGACAATGGTGTCTTTGTCTGCTCCCGGCAATCCACCGAGGGCCGGCAGTCGTGTCGCCCCTTTGTTAATTGGCACCATTTGATCGGTGCTTTCATTGCGATACTTGAGCGCTTCGGCGGCGCTCAACAGGTCTCTCAGGTCAACCGTACTGGTTTTATAAGCGTTACCAGTGGCTCCGCTGCGCTGGGCCATTGGTGCGGATCTGACCAGCCCGGCGGCCTCAACATTCGGAGTCGGCAGGGTATTGGTCATCTGTCCGCTGGCTTGTTCTGCATAGCCTGCGTCAATGTCGCGAGGATTCAAGCGATTAACGACCACTCCAGCGATAGGCAGAGTTAGCGCCACAAGGCGCTGTACCGCCCGCACTGCGGAAGCACGTGGCGTATGGCTAGCCGCAACTACCAGTACCACCTCGGATTTGCTAATGCTGCTTAACACCATGCTGTCCGACACCGTAAGCAGCGGCGGGGTGTCAAAGATCACGACATCGAATACTTTGTTCTTTTCCGCTAGCTGCTGGATTAGCTTTTTCATCTGCAAACTATCCAGCAGTTCCGCCGGATTTTCGGGCACGGGGCCAGAGGTAATGACATCCAGCCCAGCAATACCTGTCGTTTGCATAACAATTGACAGATCGGCTCGCATTTGGTCTATCCGCAATTTTTGACTAGATTTTTCATCCACAAGTTGCTTATTTTCGGCTGGCGGTGGCAGAGCAATCTGCGGAGCTTCGTGGACTGTCCCTGAACCGTTTAGCGGCGATGTTTCTGTTTGGACATCGAGTACGTCCCGAATAGGTTCTTCCGATTTGGCGGATTCGTGTTTCGCGAACGTGTCATTGGCAAGCAGAGTAGAGAGTCCGGCAGTATTGGACAGACCAAATAGCTCATGTTGAACCGGATTACGCAAGTCAGCGTCAATCAACAATACATGCATTCCCGCGTTGGCACAGGTAATCGCTAAATTAGCGGCGGTGACGCTTTTGCCTTCCTTCGCATTTGGGCTGGTCACCACATAATTGAGGCAGGCATGTTCATTTTCGCGCTCTTTCCCAATGAAGATCAGGCTAACGCGCAGTGCACGATAGGCCTCTGCAACCGATGAACTGGGTTGGCTGCGCGTGATGAGTTTATCTTTGGTTGTTTTGCGTTTGCCGAATGAGGCAATCGTCCCGATCAACGGCACCCCTAACAGGGGCAAAACCTCTGAGGGGATGCGAATACTGTCGTTGAAATATTCGAGGGCAAAGATAACGCTAATTGCCAGAACTGCCCCGACTACAGCCGCCAGCACTGTATTGATAGTTGTCGTTGGCCCAACTTTAGTCGGTTGTGGGCGGGCGGCTTCAATCACTCGAACAGTATTTGCGTTATTGTCTTGCTGAAGCTTAGTTAATTGAGCGACAAAGCTAGACAGATTCGTTTCGGAGGCATTGATCTGGTTAGTCAGTTCAACACGTCGCGCTGTCAATGCGGCTTGATCGGCATTGCTGGCATCGGTCAAGCGCTTTTCAATATCGGCTAATTCTGTCTTCTGAGCATCGATCCGCGTGATCAAATCCGTTCGCTCAACTTCGAGCATCTGAACGGTTTTTTGTTGGTCGCTAGAAGGACTCTGGATAAGAATAAGCTGATTTGCCAGTTCGTTGGCAATATCGGCAGCAATTTGAGGATCGGTGTAAGTGACCGTCACTGTGAAAATCGGTGTATTGGGTGCGGCCTTTGCCTGAAACGCCTTGAGCAGGTCATCAGCAGTGATAGGCAGTTTCAAGGCTTTGACTGTCGCTTCTGAAACCGAATAAAGTCTGAGTTTTGTAATGTAGCTATCTGTGAGCAATTGTGCTAGCTCAGCAGACGATTTATCCGGGTTGGGATTGATGCCGCCTGAACCAACCTCAATCGTGACCGCCGATTGATAGGTGAACGGTTGTCGGCGGGTGACAAAAAAAGCAACACCACCCGCCAGCAGTACGCCGAGGATAACCAACCAAAACCATTTGCGAAAAAGGCGGATATAGGTTGTTAATTGCAAGGTGAGAACCTCCCCATTCGCTCGCGCAGCCCATATTTCGGATTCGGCTGCACTCCAAGCATTAAGACAATAATACGCGCAGCTATTACAATGTTACCCGTTAATCAGCAATACGACGGAAACACTGTACCACATATTGACGCGCAAACCAGCCTGAATCGCCATTTTGTTAGCGACTATTAATCAAGCGGTTTACACGCGCCATCCAAAGATTATCAATTGAACTATAGCGGCAATCGTTATTACAACCATTTTTGGAAATGCTACGGATCGATGATGCAGTGGAGGCTGGTAAAGGACACACTTAACCCGTGACAGGGATCATGCTGGGTCAGTATTGTTTGTATCGATTATACACCAATGCAGGATGTGAGCCAGCGGCACTGTGTTCTGCTGATCCGCTGGCAATACCTCTATGCACAAACAATTTTATGCGAAGTTGCCCCCTACTGAGCGCCTTGGCGCAGTGCCAAAGCGCCTGCTCCAATCAGGCTAACATTTTCGCCTAAAGCCGCTTGCGTAATGACCAGATGATTCCAGTATTCAGGATCGAGCGAATATTGCTGAATAGCCTCTGCCATGGGATCGTAAATGAGATCCCATGCGCCTTCGGCAACCCCGCCCCCGATAACGACAATCTGGGGATTAAAGGTTTGTAGCAAGCTGACAATATTCAGCCCAATGATTTTCCCGACACGAGCAATTAACCGCAAGGCAAGGGGATCGCCAGCATAAGCCGCCTCGGAGACGTGCTTGGTTTTGATCGCTTTGAGCGACCCGCCCGCCAACGCCAAAATCGATGATTTTTCGCCTGCTGCGATAGCCTGCTGCGCTTGTCGGGCGATGGCTGGCCCCGCTGCCTCTTTTTCAAACGTCGAGACACGATCATCCTCAATCAAAATGATGGCATGTCCACACTCAGCGCCCAGCCCTTCCGAGCCAATCAGCAGCTTACCTGCTGAGATAATCCCGCTGCCGATACCGGTACTGATCGTCAAAAAGATAATGTCCCGATAGTCGCGTGCAGCACCTAATGTTGCTTCAGCCAGCGCAGCGACATTGGCATCATTACCCAGGTAGGTTTTGACACCAAAACGCTTGCGACAAATGCTCCGCAAGGGAACATTATGCCAACCTTTGAGATTCGGCGGTCTGACAATTACCCCTGTTTTGGGGTTCACTGGTCCCGGTACAGAAATTCCTACACCGACAACCTCTGAATCATCGGTGGGCCAGACTGCTTCGGCCTGTGCAATGAGCCGTTCGATAACTGCATCGGGACCTTCCTCGGCGCGGCTGTCGGTCTCAACCCGCGCTTCGATCTCAAGGTCAGGGGTCAGACGGGCGGCGCGAATGCGCGTCCCACCGAGGTCGATCCCGATATAAACTTCTTTTGCCATGATATTTCGTTGCTCCGTAAGATGAATGAACAAACGTTCAAGTTTGTTGTTGTATCGCCCCATTGCTCCTGCTAGAATAACTTGCACTCCGCATTCACGAAAGTACAGGAATTAATCCCGCTATGACTGATGTTGATTTGACACCGATGCGGCAGCAATATCTCGACATTAAGGCTCAGTACCCAGACGCGATTGTGCTGTTCCGACTCGGCGACTTCTACGAAACCTTTGATGCTGACGCGGAGATCGCCTCACGCGAACTCGATCTGGTCCTGACTGCCCGTTCTGGCAAAGGCCAGAAAATGCCAATGGCGGGGATGCCTTACCACGCCGTCGAAAGCTACATCGCTCGGTTGGTGGAAAAAGGCTATCACGTCGTTATAGCCGAACAGATGGAGCCACCCGGCAAAAAACTGGTACGCCGCGAAGTCACCCGCGTGATTACCCCCGGCACAGTCGTTGAGCCGGGAATGCTAGACCAGCGCCAGAACAGCTATCTGCTGGCGATTACGCCAGAAACCGAACGCAATAGCGATCAGTGGGCGCGAGTGGGGTTGGCCTATGTGGACATCACAACGGGCGAATTCGCTGCGACGCAGCTTGGCGAAGACGGCGACGCAGCAATTGCCGTGCTAGAAGAATTGGCGAGGCTGGCTCCGCGTGAAGTATTACTGCCCCTGACATGGGCTGAACGCGGCGTGACTCTGCCCAATGGCGCACATCTCAGCCGCTTGCCCGACCAGCATTTCGAGTTTGGGACTGCACAGCGCTGTTTACTCGATCATTTTCAGGCGGCTTCATTGGATGGCTATGGACTCGCGGATAAACCGTTAGCGATCCGTGCTGCCGGGGCGATCATCTATTATTTACGCCAAACCCAACGCAATAGCTTACCACAGTTAACCGCATTGCGTACTTACACCACATCAAACTTTATGGTGCTGGATGCTAATACACGCCGCAATCTTGAACTCACCGAAACGATTCGCAGCGGCAAAATCAAAGGATCACTGCTGGCAGTGCTGGATCGCACCGTAACGCCAATGGGCGGGCGCTTGCTGCGTAACTGGATTAGCCAACCGATGCTTGATCTGCCTCGTCTGGAAGCGCGGTTAGATGCAGTCCAAGCACTCTACGATGATAATATGATGCGGGCTGAAACGGTAGCAGCACTCAAGCCAATTGCCGATCTTGAACGGCTCGCTAACCGCGTCTTGAGCGGCATCGCGGGGCCGCGTGATCTGTTGGCACTGCGTCAGAGCCTTGAAGGCGTACCGACCCTCGCACAAGCGATCCGCAACGCGCCACAGTTACACAGTCTAGTCGGTCGGCTCGATCCATGTAATGAAGTCATTGAAAGCATCATGGCGGCGATCAACGAATCGACTCCGGCGCTGCTTGGCGACAAAACAGGCGTGATCCGTGCCGGGTACAGTCCCGAACTCGATGAAGTTCACCATAACACGCACCATGCCAAAGATTGGATTACTGCGTTAGAAGCCATTGAGCGCGAACGGACAGGCATCAAGAGTCTGAAAGTCGGCTTCAATAAGGTCTTTGGCTACTACATTGAGGTGAGCCACGCCAACACTATCAAAATCCCTGCGGACTATATCCGCAAGCAAACATTAGTCAACGCTGAACGCTATATCACACCCGATCTCAAGGAATATGAGACGCAAGTCCTCAGCGCCGAAGAACAGATCCTTGAGATTGAGATCCGCCTATTCCGCGAACTTTGTACCCAAATCGCCGCGTGCAGTGATCGACTGCTGAAAACCGCCCGTGCTATCGCCTTTCTTGACGTATTCGCCTCATTGGCAGAAGTCGCTGCCCGTGAGAATTACTGTCGCCCGCAGCTTACCGAACAGGATGTGCTGGTCATCCACGATGGACGACACCCGGTGGTCGAGAAATTGTTGCAGGGCGAACGCTATATTGCCAACGATACCCACTTCGATGCGGATGAACGCATTCACATCATCACTGGGCCGAATATGTCCGGCAAATCCACTGCAATCCGTCAGGTTGCGTTGATCACACTCATGGCGCAGATCGGCAGTTTCGTTCCGGCAACCGAAGCAACGATTGGCCTTGTAGATCGCATCTTTACTCGCATTGGCGCACAGGATGAGATCCACGCCGGACAATCGACATTCATGGTCGAGATGATCGAAACCGCTGCGCTGCTGTCCTCGTCTACACCGCGTTCGCTGCTCATTCTGGATGAAATCGGACGTGGAACGAGCACCTATGATGGACTAGCGATTGCCCGTGCAGTAGTCGAGTATATCCACAATAACCCGCGCCTGAACTGCAAGACGCTGTTCGCTACCCACTACCACGAACTAACCGAACTCGAAAAGATTCTGCCGCGTGTCCGCAACTACAATGTATCCGTCATTGAGGAAGGCGATCATGTCGTCTTTCTACACAAAGTTGTTCCCGGCGGCGCAGATCGCAGCTATGGTGTGCATGTGGCGCGGTTGGCAGGGATGCCTAAAACGCTGGTCAATCGCGCCAACGAGATCCTCAAACAGCTAGAGGCAGAGGGCAGCGATTTCGCCTTGCAGCGCAAAAACGCTAAAGCGGGCAAACCTGATCAGCCTGAACAGCTCTCGTTGATCAGCAATGAACCGCATCCTGCCGTTGAACTATTACGTGGTCTACGCATCGAGGAGATGAGTCCACTGGATGCAATGACCAAACTGTACGAGTTGCAGCGCTTGGCAAAGCAGAGGTAATTGAACAAGTGTCGCTGGCGGTACAAAAATGAAAAGTGCCTTCGATATGCTCCCGAAGACTGCCCAGCAGTCGGTCAAATTCGGGTGGATTCTGGAGGGGTTGGTTGGCGCGTTTCATGGTCCAGACCCGATTCCGGTATGCCAGCGCACCTGAGCTTGCCAGTCGTCCCCGATAAAGCCTTTATCTCCAAAGATGTCACAATCGCGCACTCGTTGCAAGACGACCTCGGCAGCCCCTCGTTCATCGGTATTGGCGCTCACCAAGTCGGACACAATGGGCAGCCCTCCACCGTCGTCAGCATCACCAGTTTGCAGCCAAAGTAATTCAGATTCCGGGCCGCACAATGTCCATAATCTGCACTCCCCACAAAATCGCACAGCGATTTGCTGCGTTTATAACCCATGACCGGAATCGGCTTGGTATCTATCAGCAGTTGGTTCGGGTCGCCTATCCCAAGCTGCGTCAGCCAGTCCCAGCGCAGTTACTCGACCACCTGCCGCAGTCCGTGCGCACGTCGATTGTACTGACTTTGGTCAAGCAACTTCGGAAATTCGCGCAGGTGATTGGCCCGAATATTGGGTCTCACCTAGGTAGGGAATGAAATCTTGGGCCACCATCGAGGTCAATACCTCACTATCCCTGAAAATGGGCTTGGCTCCTGGTTTTTCCCGCATCAGCGCTTCTCCGTTGCTTTTATACCAGTCATCGACCAGTACCAATATCATTGTCAGAATGCTCACCATGTCTATACTTGTACTCATTGGAGCCTTGTCCTTTGATGAAGGTAGTGGTATTTCTCATCTTGGTCAACTCTCCTTTTTTGTCAATATCGATTCCACATTAGACGTCTGATATGAACAAATCTTAAAGGGTTTTCTTATGCAGCCCAATCGAATTCCAGAGGCAATCGTCGCCATTGCACTGATCTTCACTTTCCATCCGACGAAAATCGCTGCTGCGCCGTGCCTCTCAACTGTGCCAACCTCTAACTTAAGCCCATCCTTTTGTGACGATGGCATGGGCATTTATGATGTCGAGTCCCGCGCCTTGCTTGTCGAAATGGTTGCACACCCCACCCCGGAGGTTAAAAGACTACCCATCGACGAGAAAATGCTGTACCGCAAAGCCTACCGCCGCGTGCTAAAAGCGACGGATGTTCAGGACGCACCGGGCGGGGGCAATGTCGTGGCTCACATGGAAGCGGGCTTCAACTTTGTCAACGCGGGCAAGGAAACCAACGGTTGGATTCAGATTGCGCCAACCCAATGGATTCCGAAAGATGTACTTGGCCCGGTCAATAATGCCGTCTCGAAATTTTCTGGAGTGCTATTCGACAATGGGCTGCCAGATCGTCCCTTCGGCTGGATTCTTTTCGACACCAAACCCAGCAAGACTCCCGGTGCAAAACCAGCCGCCGACGCGGTTAAGGTCAAGCGTTATACGCTGGTCAATTTCTTTGCAACGGCAACAGTTGATGGCTGGGATTGGTATTTGATCGCGCCGAATCAATGGATACAGCAAACGCACATCGCCTATCCCAAGCCCGTGAAGCGGCCTGATGGCGTAACAGGCCGTTGGTTTGCCGTTGATCTCTATGAGCAAACGCTGATTGCTTATGATGACGACATGGCAGTTTTTGCCACGCTCATCTCATCAGGATTGCCCAAATGGCCCACCAAAGAGGGGTTATTCAAGATCATTGATCGATACACGCAAGCCAAAATGAGTGGAGCTAGCGGCCTGCCCGATAACTACTATTTGCCACAAGTGCCTTGGATTATGTACTTCAACCGCGAGGAACAAGCGCTGCACGCCGCCTACTGGCATGATAGTTTTGGTTTGCAGCGCAGTCATGGCTGTGTCAATATGTCCATGACCGACGCGAACTGGGCTTTCAACTGGACACATGACCAACCCGACGCTGCGGTATATGTCTATCGCAGCCGCCCGAAAAACGACAGCTAAGTTCAGAACGATGTGACTTATTCAGACTTTTTCTTGCTTGGTTTGTGGATTGGTTCGGGGCTGGTTCTAATGCCTAAATGTTTTTGAATATCATTAAGGAATCCATGACAATAAATTCGGTTTAAAATGTATCCAGTCATGAAGCAGTACGTCATCGTCATGAATGCGGCTGGAATAAATATTAAGACTGCTAACTTAAACTCAAGGCGCGATATAAGCACAATGACGAACGCCAATCCTGCCCCGAATAGCAAGAAAGGTCGGTTATTGCTGCTAACTACGCCCGTAACTTTGGTGAAGACACCATCGCCTCGTGTGACAAAACCTACCGCTTTTAAGGGAACAAAGCGATAAGGCGTGCGTTCAAGCGAGAAATGGCAAGTATCCGCATCTATCCGCGTTAAGATACCAGAGGTTTCACTACCAAAGCTGTTATTTTCCCACCAATGGATATGACGATGCCTAAGTGCTGAAATCGCATTAAGGCATTCTTCATAAGACATTGTAGTATTAAACTTGAATTCGATGGCTGGCGTAAGGATCTCGGCAAACCATTTGGTATCCATCGATATTGCCTACGATCTATTTAAATGAGGGTGGGGCATCGATTAGAGTAGCTCAAGGACCGGTTTGACCTCACCGAGT
>JBDTVG010000152.1:0-37190 GCA_040007395.1 Chloroflexota bacterium | reverse complement strand
TTTCGCCACAATCGATTTGGCGTGCGTTCGCCAACAGTATCGCAAGCAGCGGGGTGGTTCATTGTAAATTCTTGTTGTCAATAATGTAAAAAACTTGTATGTGAAATACCCACCTTGCAATTTTGACATGGTCTGTAAGATTGTCAACGAGTGCTCGTGAGCGTGGCAGAGCCATAAATCCCCTGTTTGTTGGAAATTTAGATACCTTGCTAAGTAATCACCACCGAAAAATTACGTAGATCCAACAGTCGTCTAACTCGGCAAGGTGGCTAAACTGGGTGGATCAAGCGTAAATCACCCGATTGGATGGGTTCGATCCTTCCAAGTTTTCGTGTGTTTTCCTTTACCACCTTAATATTCATTGTTAGGTACAGAAAGTAATATAAGAACCAATGGGTCAATTGAAGCGAATCTCAGACAGGTACGAGCAAGGGCTGAGAAAAATTTTACAACCTAATAATAACACCTTGATGATTTAGGCGTTTGATAGGGGCAAAGCAGGTCTCTGACCGCTGAGCATCGTTGTTATACAGGCTACTACGGTAGAAAACGTCACACTAATCACTAAAACAACACGGCTGAACCAACGAACCGAATAACTAGTATCCAGCATTGGTATCACGCTACAACAGGCCAGGAGGCTATCCAAAAATGAGTGAAATTTACGAGTATCCGGGGACGCACTCCGGTACTCAGCGTACCAAGATTGATGTCATTATCCCGGCAGAGGATACAAAACTCCATATAAGAGTTGAACATATTATCCTGCTGGCGCTGCTTGGCCTCATTTTCATCGTTCGTATCAGCAATATCCAATACAATACGCTGTTTGTGGATGAGGCCATCTACGCCAATGTCGGTGCAGAAGCGTTGGTCGGCAACTTTACCCAGAACGCGACTGACTGGATGGCTGGTTCGTATATGTACCCTGCCACCGTAGCCATCGTTAACAAATTGGGCGGTGTGGCAGCTATTCGGTTCTTCAGCGCCATCGTCAGTATGATTAGCGCCATCTTTGTATATCTGGTGACACTACATACTTTCAACCAACGTGCGGCGTTGATAGCGTTGCTCGTCTTTGGACTGACGGGAGTGAGCATCAGTTTGGGACAGTTAGCAGTCTATGACGTACTGGCTGCACCGTTCCTCGCTGCCACGCTTTATTATATGGTGGCTGCAACCACGAAAACGGGCCGGACGCAAAAGTTTTACTTCGTCATCGGGTCGATAGCGTTTAGCCTAACTTTCCTGTCCAAGTACGTCTTGCTACTGTGCCTTCCGGCGGTAGTAGGCATAGTTGTACTGCTGTGCCTGTCACGCGGCGATGACCTGCGGTCTATCATTCGCAAGTTGCCTTGGATGTACTTCATCGCTCCTATGGGGATTATCTGCGGTGCCTACGTCGGCTTCTACTTCTCGGAAATCAAGACGGTCTTGACTGGGCAGTTCTCTACGCAAGCAGCGACCCGCCCCGAAATTTTGCAACAAATGTGGGATGAAATGATCACCCCCGTCATCATCATCGCGATGCTGGGCTTGCTCTATGCCGCTTGGACAGTCGTCAAACACTATCGCACAAAAACCGGAAAGTCGATGGTGCGGCCTACTATCATCGCCGTCGTGCTCTCCGTCATGCTGATGCTCGCAATTCTCTCCATCCCGCTGTATCAACTGTGGGGGTCAAATATCCGTTCGCTGTGGAAGCATTACGTCTACAGCCTTATCTTCCTAGCCCCATTAGCGGGCTATGCACTGGCCTCGTTCTTCGACTGGGTCGGGTCGGGTAGACTACGGATGGCTCCGCTGCGTATCGTGGCGGCAATCGCGGTCATTATCGGTGCGTACTCGTTTATCAGCAAGAACCTTGACCGCAACTGGGGCTTTCAGCATAGCTGGCCTACTGCCGCCAAAGTTATTGACTACGTGAAGACGCTAAACATCAACGAAAACAGCCTTGTACTTGGGTCAGGTTCGGCCATCTATGAGTATTACATCCCGACCACCAAGAACCGTGATGTATGGCAGAGTACATGGTACATGAACTATAAGACATTCTCCGGTCCAGATGCCATGAAAGCCGCGATCAACGACTGTGCGCTGGACGCAGCCATCATGGATGATTACTACTTTCCAGAAATGAACACAACCCTTCAACCACTGTTGCTTAAGGCTGGTTACAAAGTCGGCTTCGAGACCACAGAAAAAACAAGCGTCGGCACTATCAACACTCGCGTTTTCATCCCGAACACTTGCACCAAAAGGAAGCTATCCTAATGAAGAAGCTACTGATGCTTCCAGCCATTATCATCCTTATTGCTCTGGATTACTTATTCTTGGAGTTTGTTGCCGAGCCATTCTGGAATGTTATATGGCCTGCCCCGATCGTTTTGGCGGCAACCTTCGGTATCATGGCAGTGGCATTCTGGCCCGGACTACTGCGTCGTAACGTGGTGGCATGGATAGCGGGAACATTCGGTGTCCTACTCGGACAGAGCTATATTGTTCAAACATTGGTCGCGACTCCCGGATTTAGTGCTATCGCTGCGGCGTTTGCCATCCTTACCAGCATCGTCGTTGCCTTGCTCGGCTATATCCTTCTGCAAGTCGCCGGATTGACCAAAGTGCGGCGCTTCTGGGCATGGGCAGAGCAGTATATGGTGCTGGTTCCCATCGTCATTATGCTGCTAATCATTAACTTTCTGATGGTCGTTACGGTCAACACACTGCTGTGGCCTTACCTGTGGCCCAAGCCTGTGTATGTGCTGGTGGTAGCATTGGTCGCAGTGCTGCTGTTCCCACAGGTTGGTCGGACGATCTGGGCGCTGCGTTTGGTGAGCTTCATGCTAGCCTTCATCGGTGAGTGCTACTTGCTACACAGCGTGCAGGTTGTGTTCTTCCACTTCTCGATCATCGCTCTGCTCCACTTTATCGGTGTGACTGGCATGACCTCAGTGGTTATTCTCAACTGCATTAACCAGAGCAGCCCCAAGAGCAACAAGGTTGCTCCATCGCTGCCTGCTGAACTACCCTTTGTTGCTATCGTGGTTCCGACCTATAACGAACCCTATCGCATTCTGGAAACGACAGTTCTTTCACTGAAAGAACTGGATTATCCGGCGGATAAAATGTGCATCATCATCTCGGATGACGGTCATCGTCCCGAAATTCGTGACATGGCGCGGCTCCATGACATTTACTATAATGAAGGCGCACGCAAAGATGCCAAAGCTGGTAACCTGAACTCGGCACTGCGCTATATCGATGCCAACTTCCCACAGGCCAGCCTAATCCTGACACAGGATGCGGACGACGTGATTGTCGCTTCCTTCCTGCAAAAGACTGTGGGCTACTTTAACGACCCCCTGATGGCACTGGTGCAGACTCCTAAGGATGCCTACACGCCAGAGCATGATCCCTTCGGAACCCGTGACCGTATGTTCTACGATGTATTCCAGCCCGGACGGAATGGATTTGGGGCGGCCTTTGCGTGCGGTAGTGGGGTTATCTGGAACATTGATGCGGTCAAGTCGATTGGTGGCTTCTCAACGTGGAATCTCGTCGAAGACCTGACCACTTCCTATCGGCTGCACAGCGCAGGCTACCATTCCGAGTACCACAACGAAGTACTGAGCATCGGTTTGGCTCCTGACGACATCCCCGGCCTGCTCAAGCAGCGTGGCACATGGGCCGTCGATAACTGGCGCTTGTTCCTGTTCGACAACCCACTGCGTAAGAAGGGTCTGACACTGGGTCAGCGTCTACAGTACATGGAACTGGGCATGTTCTATACAACGTCCATACTCTTTACGCCCCTGATGATGCTCATCCCGCTACTGACACTGCTCACCGGGCAGTTTATCCCGATTGAAGGTTCAGCGTTGTTCCCATGGATTATGATCACGCTGATCTACTATGTGGTGCTTTCGCAAGGTAAAGGTATGTATCTGCTGCGTATGTGGCAGTTCTGGATTGGTCACTGGCCTACCTATACACAGGCATTCTTCGTCGCCATTCGTTCCCGCGACAAGAAACCAAAGTATGTGGTGACACGCAAGACACGTGAGGCGGGTTTCTATGGTCAACTGCTGTGGGCACAATTCCTGTACATCGGCCTCGGTGTGGTTGCCATCCTCCGTGCGCTGTTCTTTATGCCAAATGTAGATCTGGTAGCGCGTGTGACCAATATCGGTATTCTCATTTTCTTCATGGTCATGGTGGGGGGGATGTGCCGGGCAGCCTTCTATGGGATGGAACCTTTCGCATGGAAGAGCCTGTTCAAGCTACCCTCCTTTGGCGGCAAGCCGGAAATGCGTCGCGAGGAAGTCAGCCGGACAGTACCACAGGCTGGCAAATAAGGAGGAACTCTCATTAGAGAAATCATCCTGAACCGGGTTACTCAGGGGAATATTAACCAGTCGTTCATTCACTTATTCGCGCTATCGTTGCGATAGCTACAGATAATCACAGCATCGTCGTTTCGCAGTACGCTAGCAAACACGACGGTTAATCGGGTCGAACACAACAAAAAGTATTGGAAACCCGATTGACCGTCAGGAAAGTATAAGGAGGAGTTATCATGCAAAAAGTCACCGTAGTTCTTCCAACCTATAATGAAGCGAAAAATCTTCCTCTCATGATCGATGCCCTGTTGAGTCTGCCTGTCAAGGATCTGCACATCATGGTCGTAGACGACAACTCGCCAGATGGCACAGGCACGCTGGCAGATGCGCTTGCCGAGCGTCACCCTGACAGTATCGAAGTGATGCACCGACAGAGCAAAGCTGGTCTGGGAGCCGCTTACATCGCGGGTTTCAAGAAGGCCATTCGTGGCGGAGCCGACTATATCATTCAGATGGACTGCGACTTTTCGCACCAGCCCAAATATATCCCCGACATGATCGCCGCCGCCGAAACCAACGATCTGGTATTGGCTTCGCGGTATATCAAGGGCGGCAGTGTGGACGAGTCGTGGAGCTTGTTCCGCAAGGGTTTAAGCTGGTTTGCCAATCGGATTTACGTGCCAACCCTGCTGAATATGCCCATCTATGACGCAACGGGCGGCTATCGTCTGTGGCGTGCTCAGACCCTCATCGGTCTGGATCTGGATCGCGTGTGGTCGAGGGGCTATGTCTTCCAAGTTGAGATGGCTTACATGACCTATCAGCTTGGCTTCAAGGTCACGGAAATCCCGATCCACTTCCCGGATCGTCAGCTTGGCGAATCCAAGATGAGCTTCAAGGTGCAGGTCGAGGCGGCAACGCGGGTGTGGCAATTGGTTCAGCGCCACCATTCACTCAAGCCCGAAATGCGTAGCACCGTAATCCCCACCTAGTTCCGTTCGTTTCATTAGGTAATTTCACAGCGCCGCCTTAGACTATCTAAGGCGGCGCTGTCGTTTTGAGCGCAAAAAATTTGAATTAGCACAAAAGTTCCGATAAACTTCCCCAAAATAGCCCCAACCTACAGGAGCCACTATGCCTGATAAAACACTTAAAGAACAGTTCGTAGAGATGCTTTTGGACACCCTTGATGAAACATTCGAGAATGTACATGGGATATTCCTTGATCGGGGAACGTCGCTATTTGAAACACTGGCGACCATTTCAGCCGAAGAAGCATCGCGTCCGGTGTCGGCGACCTGTGCAAGTCTGGCAGCACAAGTCGAGCATGTTCGCTTCTATCTTGATCGCACCATTGAATTTGCACAGGGACGCGATCCCGGTGACGCAGATTGGGGTGAAATCTGGCGGACGGTGCGCGAAGTGACCCCCGAAGCGTGGGAGGCCAGCAAGACTCGCCTGCGCGAAACCTATGGACGCGTCGTAGACCTCGCTAAAAACTATGATAACTGGGAAAGGGAGGACGCAATGGCTGATGCAGTCGCCATGATAGTTCATACGGCGTATCACCTCGGAGAGATCCGTCAGGCGTTATGCACGCTCAAGCCATAAATATTTATGGCATCGATGATCGCGTTTAAGAGCACATTTTAAGGTGTACCTCGACCTGTTTCCAGCCAATAGGCCCAATCTTCTCGCCCATTTTGCCGTGCTTTCGTCACTGCCGCTTGCCATGGATAAGAGATAGCCAACTGCTCTATTGTATAGAGATCGCGATTGGCACCTCGCGAAATAATCGCATAGCGGGCATGAGGACTATAGGTTTCCATCGCATGAGGAAAGGGTGAGTCGTCCGAGTAAGCCGGAACTCCAACGCTGCCGGGGTTCAGAATGAGTTGATCATTGAGGCTAACCAAGCGGGGAACATGACTGTGAGCGCATAAGATGATCTTTTGAGGAGTCTCTTTTAGGATCTGTGAGAGGGTCGCCGACTCATTGACCACCACACCATGCTCCGTTACCTGTTCAAGGAGATACGTCTCGTCAGAATCAGGTGTACCATGACAGATAACTAGTTGATCATCCACATAGGTCTGGGGGAGTTGCTCAAGCCAGTGCAGATGGGCAGCCTGTAGCTGCTTCATGGTGAACTGATAGCTCATGGATTGCTTGGCTGGGTCATTCGGGGCGATCAGTAATCTATCTTCATTTCCCGAAATGTTGATCATCTCCAACCCTAGCAAGCGATCTGCTGTTTGGGCAGGCTCAAGCGGCCCCCAAAAGTTATCACCGAGATTGATAATTTGTTGGATACCTCGCCCTTGAATATCCTTCAAGACCGCATCCAATGCCCAAATATTGCCATGAATGTCGGCAATCACGGCTATTGGCTGGTTGTGCTCAATAATCATCGACTGTATCTCTCTACGTTGTGGGAAGTTTACCGCCAAGTCTAACGGGGTAATCCCTACCTAGTTTTGTTCGCTTCATTAGGTAAGCTCACAGTGCCGCCTTAGCTATACTAAAGCGACACTGTTGTTTGCTCTATATAATTGGGGAATAATCTTTAACCACACGCGCTAGATTTCTTTCGAGCGTTGCCACCGTGTCTTTATCGCTTGTCAGCACACCCTGAAACAGACGTTGTTTGAGGGGAGTACCAGACAGGCTGATTTCCTGGGCTACTACAGCACGACTATAGTCAGGATGGTTGACTACCAAAAACCATTCTCGACAGAGTTTATCTCCGTTAGCCAATTCGATAAAATTCAGATTAGCCTGTGGAGTGTAGGTTACATCTGGCTCCCCAAATATCCATACCGGTTGCCCTAACTCATTGATTTTTGAGTAACGCTTGTGTACTAAGGCAAAATTACTGAGCTGCTGAAAGCAAACATACATCTCAGCGGATAGGTGACGGTCAAGGATCGTTGTTTCAATGGTCCGACACCATTGAGTAAGCAATGGAGATCTCTCTGTGAAGATATTTTCTATACTACGTGGATTAATGAGGTTATACAGGGAGAATTGAGAGTTTACCATGAGTAGGCAATGTATCCTTTATGCGAAGTTACAGACTGATTATTGAGCCATATCTGATGTATTATAAATCAAGAATAGCGTAATTTTTGTTAACAATTAATCAACATGCCTGAAATTCACACAATCTTTAGAGATCTGTTCGCTCAAGCCCACCTAACCTCGGTTCGTTTGATCGGGTAAACTCACAGCGCCGCTTTAGATAGTCTAAGGCGGCGCTGTTGTTTTGAGGAACATGCACGAATGTTGGGCGTATTACTCGGTAATATCGGGTAACAGCGGACGATCTGTGGCGATGTCTTTGCCCAATAGACGACTCGTTTCGTCGGCTTGCCTGCCAACATGCTCTGCGCTAGCCTTGACGATCTTTTGGGCTTGGTCAAACTCAAGATTTTCGCGTTGTTCCAGACCCACCGCTGCGAGATTTTCTGCAACCAGTTGATAGCTCAACGCCATGATAGGTTGATGATCGCGCAGATTATCCTTTGCCCGTAAGCCCATTTCCTCTTTGACCTTTGCCGCAGAACGCTTCCACAAGCCATAATAGACATCGTTGGTGATAATGCCGTAGTGCGAACGATTGGCTTTTCGCATGGATTTGTGGAACGCGGCGGTGAAATACAGCCGAGCGACTTTGCTCACAATGCGCGTCTGAATCCACGCTTCGGATTTTCCTAGCCGCCGATAGGCTTCAATCGCAGCATCAATGGCTTTGTCGGGATCGATGCGTATCTCATCCACGACCACGCCTGCTTTTGCCAGATAGGTTAGAACACTATCTCGTAGCCCTGTATTAGCACGCAGCCGCTGCGTAATCAGGTAGAGTGTTTCAGCCGCAACAAAATCGCCCTTATAGGTTCTTCCGTTGGCAGCCCGGTAAGGCAACTTTCGTACTGAGTCCGAAAGTTCTATACCGATTCTTTTCGCGACACGCTTCACATCGTGCTAGAATTTACTCGGTTCTTCTGTTTGGGCTATACCAGCGATCCAGTCCTGAACAGCATAATAGCGTTCGTCCTCTGTATCGTAGTAGGCTAGTGGAAAACCATAATAATCGGCGATGATTTCAGGCAGGGGACGTTGATCGTTGGAGTCTTGTGGCAGGGGAATCGGGACTAAGGTAGAGTCGGACATTATGCGCCTCCTTGTTAGGTGCATCACTCCCCTGGCTGCTCTAACAGCGCAGGGGACTTTTGTAGATGGAAATAGTGTAGCACAGTAGTGCTAAATTTGTCTACAAACTCTTTGAAATTAGATTTGAAACAGCTTGCGCATACTTTCCAACGTCAGGTTATCGATCCCTTGTTCCTTCATTAAGTTCATAGCCTGTTCGAACAATTCAGAAGCCAGTTCATAATTTCCAGCAGATCTGGCTTGTTGTGCAGGCTGGATAAATGCTAGGGAGGATTTAAATAACTCTGCACGGCGCAAACCTTCGTCTTGTGAAAGATTGCTGAATCCGCTCCTACCAATATCGAATCTAAGTACTCTAGGGTTTGGCGATCCCCATGATGCCGAGACATGTTCTTTCCCTGAGTGTTGTACCCCATCAAAATAGGCAGGGATAAGACTGCCCAAGACTTGCAATTCGGCGGGATTCAAATCTTGTATAAGCAGGAGCATTTCGTGAAAAGTCATGGGATCATCGGACGGCGTTTCAAAGATCACTCCTTCGGCGTGGAACTGCTGCCCTATATAAGAATGATCGGAGATATGCTTGATCTTTTGTTCATTAACTGCTGTTAGCAAGCCAACCAACTCGTCCTGATCTAAATTCTGGGTCTTCCGGGAGTTCGGTGGTTACCACCACAGGTGGTAGTATCAGGCAAACAAGCTGGAGACGCTGATGTTTTGCCCAAGGTGAGCATTTATAAAAGGAGAGGTGATGGATGTACTAACAAAGTCAGTGGAGCACGAATTCTATCTGGGCGGTTATTGGTTCCCTTTGGACAATGAGAAAGCAGAGACTCACAAAGTCATTTGCCGAATGCTGGATATTCCGCCATTTCATCCAGCCCATGTCATTAATGTGCTTATTCTCGGAGATATGGGTGAGCTTATGCTGGCGATTCAAAAAGTCGGCAAGTCTACCGCCACCGATATTCCATACGCCCAATGGATGCACAGCGTGCTAGACGCGCTTAAAAACCACACACCTTTACCTGACCAATTGCCCCATTATTTTGGCTTTCACGTTGAGCATACTAAGTTATCAACGCCGCAGATTAAGTGGTTTTTAAATGAAATAGAACATATTAAACCCGATGAATTACCTGACTGTGGGGATTTCAGCGAGTTTGACCGTGATGGGCAATGTCGATATAGGCAAGTTTTAATCGCGGATCAGGCTCTGCATTCATTCACAGAAGCGAACCCTGAGGAAGCCACTAAATGCACCAAGCACAAGGAATTTTTTCTTTCACTTTTCAAACTTGCCGCCAGCAGCATAAAAGATGAGGCCAGTAGCAAGCTGTTAATCGCCATGCAGAGATATTATTTTGGTCTCAATTATATGCTGAGCACTGACTTTATATTTCCACTAATTTCCGCAGTCTGAGTGGTAAATGCTCAGTTCGTTGTCGAAATCTCCGACTTTATGAGATTTGTTTTGTCTCCCGCTTGTTCGGTGGTAACGACCACAGGTGATAGTATCAGGAGAACAAGCGATAGCCTTCCAGGTCTAGGAATAGGCGTTGAAAAAGATGGTCGAGATTTCGAAGGCCATAACAGCGGCGCATAAGGACTTTGAGTTTGTTATTGAGCCCTTCGACAAAGCCACTGGTCTGAAGGTCAACGAAATAGTTGGTAATTTGGTTCCAATAGCGTTGGAGAGTGCCCAGAAATTTATCAAAACAGGTGAGGCCACTGGCTTGGACCTGAGCCTGCCAGTCGCGCAGAAGGCGTTTGGCGGCGTTTTTGAAGGGGGCTTCCTCAAAAATGGCAGTGAGTTGTTCGCGGAGGGCATACGCCAGTTTCAGTGCGGGACTGTACCAAAAGAGGCGTTCGAGAACCGCCTGTTCTTCGGGCAGCAAATCGACCTGGTTCTTGCGAAAGGCCCACAAGCTGCCTTTGAGCCGTTGGTAATCCTGCTTGGGAAGCGTTTTTCTGAGTCGCTTCAATTCGGTCTTGCGCAGATCATCCACGGCTTGTCGATACAGTCTGGCGACATGAAAGCGGTCAACTATCAGGCGCGTTTTGGGCAACACCTCGCGCACCGCTTGGAGATAGCCTTCGTATAGGTCACTACAGACACTATCAATGGTCGAGCGCAACGCGGCAGGAATGGTTTCAAGAAACGCTTTGACCGTTTCTTTCTTGCGGTCGGCTTATACACCCAAGAGTGCCAGATGTCCATCCGGCAGCCGCGCACTGACCACCGCCACAAAATCCCCATGCCCTTTTAGGAGTGCAATTTCGTCCACGCCCAAGTTGCCTAAATGCTGGTACGCTTTCCAATCTACTTGTCTGGCAACACAGCGCTCCAGCACACCCACTACTGTGTCATACCCTAAGCCTGTTTTCGTACTGACATCCTGCACGGTACTGTTCACCAGCATTCGCAGTAGATACGAGTCATAGGCTTTCGTGTGTGGGCTGTTGCCTTCATGCCACTTCAGTTGCTGCCGCGTCGTCGGATGATCCTCACAATAAGGACACTCGTACCGCTTGGGTCGGTAATGGATAAACACCCTGTGCCCGAAACTCGGCAGATGTTGAAGCTTCACCCACTCCCCATACCCATGAATCGTCGTGATTTTTCGCCCGCACTGCTCACAGGTGGCGTACTTCAGGCTGCTCTCCACCTGGATATGAATGTCCTCACTTTGTATCTCGACCTTCAGCACTTCCACATCTTCAATATCCAAGGGCAGACTGATTTGCACCTTTGCCATCCCGCTTGCTCCTGCCTATCCCTTCTTTCCTTCTATTCTATACTCCCATATTTGGGCCTTACCCCCGAACTCCCTGAAGACACGAAATTTATCAGTGATCGCATCATCCGTTCAAATGGTAGTAATTCATCAGTCATCGGTACACCTATTGACCTTTTGCGGATTTATCAACTGTAACCAAAATCATTGTGAGTGTCTAATTCGGGCCTAAGCTAGCCCTTGACGAATGCGCTGCGCTGTCTTATCGTTTTGGGCATGTCAAAAACAAAACGTATCGTCATCAAATTAGGCACGAGTGTCCTCACCGACGGCACACGGCGACTCTCGCGGCGGCGAATGCTGGAGATCGTGCGGCAGGCGGCGCAACTTCACGACGCGAACCATCAGATCATTGTGGTGTCGTCGGGCGCGATTGCGGCAGGTCGCGAAGCCCTCAACTACCCCGAACTGGATCGCTCTGTGCCAGCCAAGCAGATGTTATCGGCGGTTGGGCAGGGGCGCTTGATCCAAATCTATACTGAACTATTTGCGCTGTTCGATATTACCGTTGGGCAAATCTTGCTCACACGCGGTGATCTCTCCAATCGAACGGGCTATCTGAACGCCCGTGATACACTGCTAACGCTGCTCTCGCATAAAATCGTTCCAGTCATCAACGAAAATGATACGATTGCCACCGAGGAAATCAAAGTCGGGGATAACGATACCCTGTCGGCGCTAGTCTCTAATCTGGTTGATGCCGATCTGCTGATCTTGCTAACCGATCAGATGGGCTTCTACAGCAGCGATCCGCGCAGCGACCCTGATGCACAACTCATTTCGGTAGTCGAACACATCGACGAATCTGTGTGGGCGCGGGCGGGCGGCACTTCGACGGGGCTAGGAACAGGCGGCATGGTCACGAAGTTGCAAGCCGCCCAGTTAGCTGGACACAGCGGTACGGTGACGGTCATTGCGTCGGGGGCGCTGGCTGGTGTGCTGCCCGACATCGCCGCCGGAAAACATATCGGCACGACCTTTCTTGCGCCTGTCTCGCACCGTGAAAGTCGCAAGCGCTGGCTGCTCTCGGAAAAACCACAGGGCGCGATCAGTGTCGATAAAGGAGCCGTTAGCAAGCTCTCGACAGGTGGCGCGAGTTTATTGCCTGTCGGGGTAACTGGGCAGTCCGGCGAATTTGAACGCGGCGCACCTGTCCAGATCCTTACCCCAGACGGCAAAGCCATTGCCGCAGGCATCAGCAATTACGCCAGCCACGAGATCCAACAATTGATAGGGGTCAAATCGGCGCAGATTGCAGCGGTACTAGGTTATACTTATGGTGAAGAAGTAATTCATCGCGACAATCTCGCGTTGTTCTAAGAGGCTAAGAACGCCAAAATGACCAATCAGACCGATCCCAGTGCTTACATTAACCTGACTCAAATGGGCCAACACGCCCGCCGCGCCTCTCGCAAACTGGCCCTTGCTAACACCCATCAGAAAAATGGGGCACTATATGCCATTGCCGATGCGTTGGATCTAAATAGTGCGCCGATTCTGGCTGCCAATGAATTGGATCTCGCCGATGGACGCGCCAACGGACTCTCTGAGGCGCTATTGGATCGGCTTTCGTTGCAAGATCGGTTGGCGGCGATTGCCGAGGATTGCCGTCAGGTGGCGCAGTTGCCCGATCCGGTGGGCGAATCCTTCGATGAGTCGGTGCTGCCCAACGGTCTCAAGATCAGCAAGCGCCGTATTCCCCTTGGTGTAATTGGCGTGATCTACGAAGCGCGACCCAACGTTACGATTGATGTGGCGGCGCTGACGATCAAAACAGGCAACGCGGCGATCTTGCGGGGCGGCTCCGAAACCCTGCGGAGTAACAAGGCGCTCGTTCATGTTGTCCGGGTGGCGTTGCAAGCCTGCGGCCTGCCCGCCGACGCGATCCAGTTCATCGACTCGACAGATCGGCGCTACGTGGGCGAACTACTCAAACTGCATGAGTACGTCGATATGATCATTCCACGCGGCGGGGCCAGTTTGCATCGCTTCTGTCGTGAGAACAGCACGATCCCAGTCATTACGGGCGGCATTGGCATTTGCCATTTGTATGTCGATAGCAGCGCGGATCTGACTCCGGCGCTTGAGGTAATCTATAACGCCAAGACGCAGCGACCTTCGGTTTGCAATTCGCTCGATACGATTCTGGTCAATAAACGTATTGCCCACGATTTTATACCGATGGTGATAGATCGATTGGGGGCAAGCAGTGTAACCTTCCGGCTCGATCCGCGTGCGCTGACCACAGTGGGCGACTCTGATGCAACTAGTGACAGTCGAGTGCTGCCCGCTGGCCCGGAAGATTGGGATACCGAATGGATGAGTCTCATATTGGGTATCAAAGTCGTCAGTGATCTGGATGAGGCAATTGCCCATATTCAGGCGCACAGCACCGACCACAGCGACGGTATTCTGACTCAGGATGAATCGCACGCAGCGCAGTTCGTCAACGAAGTCAACTCGTCGGCGGTATTCGTCAACGCCTCAACGCGCTTCAACGATGGCGGTCAGCTTGGCCTCGGCGCAGAGATCGCGGTGAGCACCCAAATGCTGCACGCACGCGGCCCGATGGGCTTGCGCGAACTGACTAGCTACAAATGGGTTATCTACGGCGACAACCACGTCAGACCCTGATCTTTACTCTGTGATCGGAGAATAGCGCGATGCCCGAACGACATTCATCTGGGGATAGCAGTCCAAGCAGCAGTTCGTCAAGTTCGTCGTCCAGCGGCAAGAGTTCGTGGTCTTCAAGCAGTTATCATAGTTCCAATAGTTCGTCGGGTTGGTCTAGCGGAGGAAATTCCTCAAACGAGACACCTGCCTCGGTGTATTGGACAGTGCTTATTATCGCGGTGGTTATTCTGATGATTTGGGGAGGGGGCAGCCTGATCGAAAATGCGAAAAAGAATAATGAGAAAATCGCGAAAGATCAGCAGAATCGCGCCGCCACGATGACGACCCAAGCGATTACCATTGCCGATTTGAAGGAGATGCACACCGCACTGGATAAACATATTCCCTTATGGAAGGAAACTTCGGATCGCACGGTGCATCGCGTGGTTGCCGAAGCGGCGGACTTCAAGGCTGACAGCAACACCAAAGAAGTCGATTACGGCTATTGCAGCGAAACCGACTTTTACGTGTACGTGTTGGAAAGTTCAAGGCCCGGCGGCTTTGTCGCTGACACCGAAGGCTATGCCTATACCCCCACCAATAATCCACGTAGCTGCCTGCCGGACAGTTGGCAGATCGTGGAGCAAGACAGCGTTGGAGATGGGTGGTATTTCGTCACGATCCGCACATCAACCGCGACTTATGCTGCGCGTCTAACTCTGACACCTCTCGTTACACTATCACCGGAGGCCACAGATCCCCGGTAGCCAATCCATCAAATGGTGGTGAGCAGCAGCGTATTCGCAGCCTTCTCAAAGCACGCCAACGGCGCACGGACTCGACCTGCACCGATCATTCCAACGCCCGCCTCACGGTGGGCAATACCCGTCGTGACAAACGGGCGAATCCCTGTTTCCAGCACTTTCAGCACATCGATCCCGGTAGGCGATCCGCGAAAATCCAGAATGGGCAAGGCGAAATGGGTACTTTCGCTTGCCGTTATCTTATACATATCCAGAGTCGCCGCCATCAGTTCCTGTGCCGTGCCGCCGATAAAATCGGTCACGGCTGTCGCCCCCCCCGATACAAACCCGCCGAGTCCGCTGGCCTCGGTGATGGCACTATCGCCAATGTCATGGTTTGCGTCAGCCGCCGTAAATTCAGGGAAATAATGCCCATCTACGACTGGCGACGGCGCGGTGAACCATTGACCTTGCAAGCGAATCGCGAACTCAACACCATTGCGTGACAGTGCCGTGATGATGCTGGTATAAGGCACTGCCTCGGCGGCAAGCCACGCCGCTTTGCAAGCCGCCATCGTTAGGTTGAGGAAAAAATAATCGCGACCAATGATAAAGTTGGTCACTGCCTGCATTTGCTGGCTAGTCAGATCAGAGTCAATCAGCGGTGGCAGCAGTTTCTGGACAAGCAAGGATTGCGCGGCGCGGTTGCGGCTGTGGCATTCATCGCCCATTGTCAGTGCGTCATGCACCAATGGAAAGATTGGAAGTTCGCCCAAACGCAGCACCGCTTCGCGCAAGCGCGGAGCGAGAACATCTTGCATCCAATGCAGTCGGGCGATTACAGTGGGCTTGTTGGCTCCGTAGCGCAATGCACCCTCTGGCCCTTCATTCAGGTTGCTATAGGCTCGCGTATGATTGGCGCTGTCTTCCATGACCCATACCGGCATCGAGGGCGAGATGATCCCGGTCATCGGTGCAACTGCATCGTGATCATGGCACGATTCAAAGCGGATCGCACCACTCGCCGCCAATGTTTCCGCTTCTTGCAATGTGGCGGCGCGGCCTTCATAGACCAACGCGCCTAACACTCCACCTTGCATCGGCCCGCACATCTGCTCCCATTCTATCGGCGGCCCAGAGTGCAGGATCATATCTGGTTCCATGCCCGGAATTACGCTCAACGCTGGTTGAATATCGATCACACGCGGCATAGCCTTCTGAAAGATGGCAAGCACTTGTTGGTTCGCCGCTTCACGGTTGGAGGGAGTAACAGTAGACAATGTGATCTCCTGTGGCACAAGCTGACGCTCTCAGGACTCTATTCAAACGATTGAATTTTTGCTACGGTAAGTTGCCGTAATATCATTTGCCTAAGTTCGGGCAATCTGGACAATGCACAGTCTGAAACTTAACCTATACACTATATAGTGCAATTACCCCAAAGGATAACGATAAAATGACCTTTGAATTATTTGTCAATGGAACGCTGATGCACGGCCTGAAGCTCCACCCCAATATGGGCGACTCAGAGTTTCTGGGCGAATTTCGCACCGCACCCTATTACCGCGTCCACACCATCAACGATGTGCATCCCGGTATGTATCGGCTCAACGAAGGTGAATCCGGTGGTGCGAATATTTCCGGTGAACTATACCGCGTTTCTGATGAAACATGGCAGGGGATTGAATCGGGCGAACCGCCGAACCTGTACCGGGGCATGATTATGCTTGAAGACGGGCGCGAGGTCTACGGTATTTTGTATCCGCGTGAACTAGCCGAAAGCCACTATCCCGACATCACTGAGTTCGGCGGCTGGCGACAGTATATGGACAGCAAAAACAGTTAATTCTCCTCACTCTTAGACTTGGGTCGCGCAGGCGACGGCCCTACGAAATACGGTTCGGAGGTAGGGGTCGGGCCTGCCCGACCCGCTGAATTGATCAAATACGATGAACATACACGACAGGAGTAACCACAATGCCAACCGTATCCGCGACTCCCTATGATTTTGAGTTTGTACCGGAGAGTACCGCCCTCGTTATTATCGATATGCAGCGCGATTTTCTGGAACCGGGTGGTTTTGGCGAACTGCTCGGCAACGATGTGTCACAGCTACGCACAGCGATTGACCCGATCTGCCGGGTATTGACGGCCTTTCGCGAAAAGGGCATGATGGTAATCCACACTCGTGAAGGTCATCGCCCCGACTTGACCGATTTGCCGCACGCCAAACAAATCCGAGGCAATCTATCCTGTGGGATCGGTGATGCGGGGCCAATGGGTCGTATCTTGGTTCGCGGCGAACGAGGCCACGATATTATTGACGAACTCAAGCCATTAGCCAATGAGCCGATTATCGATAAGCCGGGTAAAGGCAGTTTTCATGCGACGGATCTGGAGTCGATCTTGGTCAATCGCGGGATCAAGAGTCTGATCGTGACGGGTGTGACCACTGAAGTCTGCGTCCATACCACTGTGCGCGAAGCTAATGATCGTGGCTTTGAATGCTTGGTACTATCCGATGGCGTGGCCTCATATTTCCCCGAATTTCAGGAAGTCGGCCTGAAAATGATCGCGGCACAAGGTGGGATCTTTGGGTGGGTTGCGCCATCCAGCCAATTGTTAAGTGTTCTATAAATTTAGGACATATCGCCTAATAGCCAATCGGTATGCCTTTTATTATTTGTGCGATGTGCCAGAACCGTTCGGTTTACGGTACTCTGTACGAATCTAGGCATAAAGATTTGGTATAACAATTACGTAGAACCTAGTTGACGCGCTTCCTATAATCCTCCACTAGATCCGTATTGGTTAATCATCCTGAAATTTGCGTAAGCCTGCGTCCCTCGGAGGTTTGTATGAGTGCGTCTATGCCCGGCAGTTTGGTGGTTGCCGCCGACCCGTATCCTTATGCCTTCGATCTTGCCAGTACGGCATTAGTGATTATCGATATGCAAGCCGACTTCTGCGCTAAAGGCGGCTATGTCGACAAAATGGGCTATGACATCTCGCTGACGGCCTGTGCCATTGAGCCGATCAAGGGCATGTTGGCAGCGGCACGAAGCACAGGCATGACCGTGATTCACACTCGCGAAGGCCATCGTCCCGATCTGGCAGATTGTCCGCCCAACAAGCTGTGGCGTAGCAAGCAGATCGGCGCAGGCATTGGCGACCCCGGCCCGCTAGGGCGCATCCTGATTCGCGGCGAACAGGGTTGGGACATTATCCCCGAACTTGCCCCCGCCCCCGGCGAACCGATTATCGACAAACCGGGTAAAGGGACTTTCTACGCCACCGATTTTGAATTGATTCTGCACCGTCGGGGCATCACCCATCTCATCCTGACGGGCATTACGACTGATGTATGTGTGCATACGACAATGCGCGAGGCCAATGATCGCGGTTTAGAGTGCCTACTGTTGGAAGATTGTACGGGGGCAACCGACGTGGGCAACTATTTGAGCGCGATCAAGATGATCAAGATGCAGGGCGGCGTATTCGGGACGGTATCCGATTCCAAGCGGCTGATCGAAGTATTAGGGGGCTAAATTGATGGCAGCACTGACGAACGAGACAACGACAAAGACCGCAGATCCCGCCTCAGATTTCATTGTACTCGAAGGCATTACCAAGCAGTTTCCGGGGCTTCGCGCCAACGATAACGTGAGTCTGCACATCCGCAAAGGCAAAGTGCTCGCGCTGCTAGGCGAAAACGGCGCAGGCAAAAGCACGCTTATGAAGATTCTGTATGGCAGTTATCGCGCCGACTCCGGCACGATCACCGTTGATGGCAAAATCGTCAATATTCAGTCGCCCGCCGACGCACGCGAGGCGGGAATTGGCATGGTATTCCAGAGCTTCATGTTGATCCCCGCTTTTACCGTTGTCGAAAATGTGGCATTGAGCCTCAAGCATCTTGGCGTAGTTATCGACAAAGCGGAGATCGAAAAAGGTATCCGCGAGATTTCCGAGAAATACAACTTCGGCATCGACCCCGAAGCCTATGTATGGCAGTTGCCCATTGGCGCACAGCAGAAAATCGAGATTATCAAGCTGCTAATGGGCGGCGCTAAACTGCTCATCTTCGACGAACCGACCAGCGTATTGGCTCCCCATGAAGCCGAAGGGCTGTTCAAGATCTTTGATAGCCTGCGCTCCAATGGTTACTCGATTATCTTTATCTCGCACAAATTGAACGAAGTCCTAAGCTGTGCCGATGATATTACGGTGATGCGCCATGGGCGTGTCACGGGTCACATAGATCGCGCCGACGCAACCGAATCTATTCTGGTGTCGATGATCATCGGCACGAAATCGGCGGACAGCAAAGAGTATGTTCGTAAGCCATTGCCCACTAGCAGTAAACCGCTGCTAGAGATAAAAGACATAACCGCCCTCGACGATAGAGGGCGAATGGCATTGCACGGCATGACACTCTCCATTATGCCCGGTGAGATTCTGGGTGTGGCGGGGGTGTCGGGCAATGGTCAAAAGGAAACTGGGGAAGCCATTCAGGGCATCCGACCTACCAAATCGGGCAGCATCATTTTTGATGGACATGACATCACTGGCTGGTCAATTGCGCGGATACGCCGCTTAGGTATCGCGTGCATCCCCGAAGATCCACTTAAGCAGGGCGCAGTTCGCAGTATGACTGTTGAGGAGAATCTGGCGCTAGGCGATACCGACGAAAATGCCCGCGATTGGCAGCCGATGGACTGGAAAGCTGCCCGTGCCAAAGCTGGATTCATTACCGAGCGCTTCAACCTGAAAATGCCCCGCCTCACGGTTCCAATTGAGGCGCTATCTGGCGGCAATGTGCAGCGCATCGTCTTTGCCCGCGAAATGGCGGCAAAGGCCAAATTGCTATTGGCCTACTACCCCACTCGCGGTACAGACATCAATGCCGCCGAGATCATCCGCACGATCTTGCTCAACTATCGCAACGAGGGCGCGGCGATCCTTGTAGTCTCCGAAGACCTTGATGAACTCTTTTCGATCAGTGACCGCATGATCGTGATGTTTCACGGACAAAACGTGGGCGAATGCGACCCCAAGAATGCCGACATCAACCAGATCGGGCACTTGATGACCGATGGGAAATATAGCGAACAGCCTGCTCATGCTTAAAAGTGAGGAGAAATTTATTCATGGCAACTAATGCGGACATAACCCCGCCAGCCGCAGAACCCATCGTCACCCCGCCGGCTGTCGTGATCCAGCCAGTAGAGGGGGGCGGTTCCCAGCTATCGAAAACGCTGAATGGTATTGGCTCCTTTGCCGGAGCGCTGCTGTTAGCCCTGATCGGCTTTGGCATCATTCTATTACTTATGGGCAAAAACCCCCTTGAGATTTACGCGCAAATTTTCGAGGGAACGCTGGGCAGTACCTACGGCTGGAGCGAAATCGTCGTCAAGATGACTCCGTTCATTCTGTGTGCATTAGCTGTGGCAATTCCGGCGCGGCTCGGCCTGATTAATGTCGGCGGTGAAGGCCAAATCTATATTGGTGCAGTTTTTGCGTCACTGGTAGCGCTCACGCTGGGCGACGTGCTGCCGACTATTGCGCTCATCCCATTACTCGTTATTGCAGGCTGTTTGGGCGGTGCGTTATGGGGTGGCTTGGCTGGCCTACTAAAGGCTTACGCAGGGCTAAACGAAACGATCTCCTCGCTGCTGCTAACCTACGTCGGCAGTCTCATCGTTGACTTCCTTGCCAGTGGGCCACTCAAAGATCGGTCAACGGCGGCACTCGGTCAATCTTATAGCAAGACGTTTCCTGACAATGTTCAGTTGCCAACCTTCTTTGACACGCGGATCAATCTGGGCATTATCTTCGCCCTGATTGCCGTTGGGCTGTACTACTGGCTGTTTAAGTACACGCGCTGGGGCTACAAAATGCGCGTGGTCGGCGGCAACCCCGAAGCGGCACTACGGAGTGGCATCAAGATCAATCGCTATATCATCGGCGCGATGATGCTCGGCGGCGCTATGGCAGGGCTAGCCGGCATGATCGAAGTCGTGGCAATTCAGGGTCGGCTGCGTGGGGGGATCTCGAATGGCTATGGCTATGTCGGTTTTCTGGTGGCGTGGCTGGCAATGCAGAAGCCGGGGCGCATTATTCTCATGGCAGCACTGCTTGGCCTGATCGCTTTCGGCGGTGACACGATCCAGATCGAAGGCAATTTGCCAGCAGCTAGCGTCAACATTCTAATGGCCTTTATCCTGTTCTTTGTCCTGCGTAATCAGGGCCTCAGAGCGGCAAAGGAAAGCTAAACATGGACCCTATTTTCTTCCTACAACTGGTCTTGGTTGGTGCGGTACGCTCCGGGACATCGGTACTGTACGCAGTGCTCGGCGAAACTATCAATGAAAAAGCGGGGATCGTCAATCTCGGTACAGAAGGCTCTATGTTAGTCGGAGCCTGTACCGGATTTATCGTCACTTACCAGACAGGCAACCCTTGGCTCGGAATTCTTGTCGCGGCCTTCGCGGGCGGACTGTTGAGCCTGATGCACGCCTATCTGGTGGTGACATGCGGCGCGAACCAACTGGCAAGCGGACTGGCGATCTTGTTTTTTGGTCTGGGTCTGACCGCCTTAATCGGACGGGAGTATGTCAAACTCAATATCGTCGGCTTTGACCCTATCGCCATCCCGATACTCTCTAAGCTGCCTTTCATCGGGCCAATTCTGTTCAACCATGACATTCTGACCTATATCGCTTACCTCATGGGACCAATTATCTGGTTCGTCATGTTCCGCACCCGTTGGGGCTTGGCATTGCGGGCGGTTGGCGAAAGCCGCAGTGTCGCGTTTTCCACTGGGCGCAACCCGGCTCGCATCGCCTATATCGCACTGTTCTTTGGCGGAATGTTGGCTGGGTTAGGTGGCGCTCAACTTTCGGTAGCTTTCACGCACTCGTGGGTCGAAGGCATGACCAACGGGGCTGGCTTTATCGCAGTAGCGCTCGTGATCTTCGGGATGTGGCATCCCATCCGCGCTATTGCTGGGGCGCTGCTGTACGGCGGTTCGTATTCCTTGCAGCTCAAGCTCCAGACGTTGGGCTTTGGCATCTCGCCGTATCTGCTGCAAATGCTGCCCTATGTACTTACGCTGGCAATCCTGCTCCTGTGGGGCCAAGCAAGTAAACGTGCGACCCCAGCGGAGTTAGGTTCACCATTCCGCACCAGTAATTAACAAAGGAGAGATAAACCAGACTTAAGGAACCGTTCACACGGCAGGTCTGATGCAATAGCTGTTGACTCGTATCCGTCGTATCTTTCGTGATTTTTCGATTTTTCTCATCCTTCAAAGTTCACTAAAAGGAAAAACGATGCAGTCCAAATCCCGTTACTTTTTTACGATTGTCTGTAGTGCGCTAATTGTCGCTATGCTGTTTTCCGCCGGATCGTTTGCCACGACTAAGACTTCCGCACAAGGAGCCGCCACGATGGCAGCCACCGCTGCGATGGCAGATGCCAACGACCCGTGCGGGCCACAGGGCAAAGCCCTTGCTGATGCCATGATGGCAGCACCACTTGATCCCTCCAAGAAGCCCAAGATCGGCTTTCTGTTTGTCGGCCCCGTCGATGACTTCGGCTACAACTACGCCGGAAATCAAGGTCGGCTGTGCCTCGAAAAACTGTACCCCGGCAGCACTGTTTATGCTGAGAACGTCCCTGAAAACGCCGAGGCCGAGCGCGTGATGGAAAAGATGATCAAGGACGGCGCGACGATCCTTTTCCCGACCAGCTACGGTCACTTTGACCCGGCGATGCGCGTTGCCAAGAAGTACCCCAAAGTTACCTTCTTCCACATGGGTGGGCCTTCCACCGCACCGAACCTCGGTACATTCTTCGGCGACATTTGGCAAATGGTTTATGCGTCCGGTATTGCCGCAGGCAAGATGACCAAATCGGGCAAACTAGGCTATATCGTCGCCTTCCCGATCCCGCAAACACTGCTCAATGTTAACGCTTTTGAACTAGGCGCGAAGTCGGTCAACCCGGCGGCTACGACTACTGTCGTGTTCACGGGTAGCTGGTGCGACCCCGGCAAACTGGCGGAAGCCTCGAACAGCCTTGTGGATCAGGGTATCGACGTGCTGACCATGCACCAAGACTGTCCCAAGCCCGTGCTCGAAGTCGCGGATCGACGCGGTGTATTTGTCGTTGGCTACCACGCCGATGGCAGCAGCGTTGCACCCAAAGCATGGATCACTGGCTCGATGTGGGTATGGGGGCCAACGATGGCGAAGCTAACGGCTGACGCTATCGCTGGAACTTATAAGCCCGAAGTGCTGCGCGAAGGCCCGAAGGACGGCATCGTCGATCTCGCGCCGTTTGGCCCCAGCGTTCCCCAAGATGTACAAGATATTGTCAACAAAGCCAAAGCGGACATCATCGCTGGGACTCTGTTCCCCTTCACTGGGCCGATCAAGGATCAGGATGGTAACATCGTGATCAAAGATGGTGAAAAACCGGATACCGCGACCCTTGAGCAAATGGATTACCTTGTCGAGGGCGTAGTCGGAACCATTCCGAAGTAACCTTCGCGATCTCTTAATTCAAATTGCGCTCGACCTTCGAGTTTTCGAGGTCGGGCGTTTTTGTGTCGGGTAATTGATTGGGCTAACAACATTCGGCTACAATTTGACCTCAAATCCAATCAAGGATCACGGGCGTTTAGGAGTCCATCCACTATGATTTCTACTCGCGATTTATCGGAATTGCCCGATATAGACAGCTTGAAGCATTTGGCTCAATCACTCGCTCTGCTTGATGCGATTATCTGTCCTGAGTGGGAATATAGATACCATTCGTTCAATGCACAGTGGGCTTCAGATGAATACCTTGCTTCGATGCGAAATGGACAAGGCGACCACTATTTTTGCTTGTTTACTCTGGCGGGTGCAGTCATAAAAGGCTTTGCCCATGAAGCGCCGATGAGTCCTTACCACTTTACACCATCAACAATATGGTCAGGCATTCTCGATCAATTACCTCTCCAATTTCGGGCATCGCTATCTGAGACAGCTTTTGCAATCGATGAAACAACCTTTTGTATATGGCGAACCTATAGTGATAGCGTTTGGCAGATAGGTGATATTCAATTTCCAGCAGGTGAAAATACTGATGGTTCAGCCCATTTGCTCAGTATGTTGGATGGTGATCCACGAACTTATCAACGATGGGCAGAGGGCTACTATGGACGCACGGTTGACCTCGACGCAGTTACGGCGATTTATCACCATAAATCATTGACACCTGCTCTCATTGCTACGCTTAATGCTGAGTTATCTATCGACGATCTCAGCGCTGATATTGCCGAAATTGGCTATCCGTAGCGCTTTACTGATCCAGCCCTGAATAGTTATCTTGATCGTTTTAAGCCTGCAACCTTTAAAGTTTGCCTGACCGCCTGTGCCAGAATACCATTAGCAGTGGAAACAGTGATTGTTGTGATTTACTTTTGGGATATAGGTTTATGCGGCGATACAGTATTGCACTCATATTTCTGATAGCTAGCGTGATGGGGTGCAATCTTGTGCAAACCATTCCGGTCACGCCGACTCTTGCGCCGACGCTGGCTCTCTCGCTGACTGCTGTTGTGCTGCTGCCAACCAATATGCCAACTTCGACAGAAGCCCCAAGCATTACCCCGCTACCACTCACTGCCACGCCGACTACATCCGCCACGTTCACGGCGACAGAAACGCCTCAACCGCCGACAAACACATCTTCCGCGACCAATACGCCGGAGCCGTCTACCGCTACGCCATTGCCTAGCGCAACAGTCAGTGATACGCCGAGTCCAGTGCCGCCGACAGAGATTCCCTCTGCAACGGGTACGGCAGTACCATCATCAACCAACATGCCACCGCCGCCGACTCTGACTCCTGTGCCAACCAATAATCCTACCGCAACCTTTATTCCAACTGTGCCACTGCCACTACCGCTGCCAACGCTTTTACCGTCACTCACGGCAACTGTGCTACTGCCGACACTAGTTCCGACGTTGGTTGCGCTCCCGTCAGGCACGCCTATTCCACAAGTCGTGATCGTGCCAACCACGCAGCCAACCGCTGTGCCGAATGTCGGAACTGCCCTACCGGGAACGGGGGTTGCTGTTGCGCCATTTACCGCGACAGTGGCAGTCGTGACCGCTACGCCAGCCCCATTCAGCGGACAATCGATCCTTACTGCCAATGGGGTGCTGCAACTGCCACCTGTCGAAAATGCCGCCCTCGTCGCGGATTTCGATGTGAGCGCTGCCGGAAATCGGGCTGTGATTGACCAGAATTTGAATATGACGATTGACGGCGTGCCGTACACCGGAAATGGTAAACACGCCGGAAAATTGTTCAGGCAGGCGCGATGGTCTGCCAGAGGTCGCTGGTTAGCCTATATCGTGGAAACGCCCGGAGCGCAGACTGGCAAGCTGGGGAAGCAGGCGACCAGTGAGGATGGCTTGTGGGTATTGGATGTGGCAGCGCCGAACGCTGCGCCGCAGTTCGTCATGCGGAACTATTATGGTGCGCCGCTTGACGAAGAACTACGCATTGCGGTGAATCTGAACTGGGCGTTCGATGAGGATGCGATCATGGTAACGGTTCGCAAACTCGATGGACTCCACTCTGTGTTGGTCGGTGTGAAGGTTCGCGCCGATGACCACAATCCCGGCTTGTTCGATGTGCTACCGTATACCGATGGCACATGGACTCTCGACAGTTTGCGCTATGTGACAACAGGTATGCCTCCCGGCAGCCACAATCGTATGCTCGGTACGCTGGATCGCAAGATCCAGTTCACGCCAATTGTCGATGGCATGGCGCTCAATCTGTGGATGCAGAATGCCGCGCAAGTAGCAGATGGACGCTATGCGTTCTTGGGCAAACCATCGGCAGCGGGACAGCTTGAAAACGGCACGACGCAACTGGCGCTCTATGTAGTCTCGCCGGGTGGTGTGCCGGCTGCGGTGTCGCCAGTGCTGTCCGGCGAAGTACTCACTGCCCAATGGAATCCGACGCGAACCGCTTTATTGGTGACACTGCGCGGATTGTCGGGTTTGCAGACGATGGTTATCAGTCTGGACGGGACGACCACAGATTACACGGCACAAACACATGGTACAGCCGCTGTTCATTGGGTGCGCTAAGGGATTTCTGAACTGCGAAAAGTGACATTTTCAGAAGCGTAGAATCCCCCTTCCCCGTACATTGGAAGAACATGGAGAAGGGGATAGAACGAGGATGCCTATTGAAGCGTTTTCAGATAGGCGGTGACATCTTCGATCTGCTGAGGCGTTAGCAGTTGCCCGAAGTTTTGAGGCATGATATTTGGACTGAAGCTGCTCACGACAAAAGCATTGGGAGTCAGGATGGACTCGTGTAAATATTGATCGGCAGTTTTGCCCGGTTCACGTTGTCCGGCACGGCTGGCAACCCCCTTGAGGCTTGGCCCAACAATCGTGTTGCCGTTGGAAGTATCGTGACAGGTCGAACAAGTCCCGACACTCGAAAAGATACGCTCGCCGCGTGATGCGTCGCCGGGACCAGCGGTAGCTGCAACGAATGCCGCGCCCGGAGTAATCGGCCCAGCAGTAGGTCGATCTTTGGCGCTGGCTGTTGCTGTCAGACTGTCCACTGGGTCGAGTGTGGGAGTCGGGGTTGGAGTCCCATACACTTGCCAGATCAGTACAAAATCTTTGGAAGTCGGCGCGGCTGCCACCTGTGCGGCAGCAACATCGGCGCTTTTCACGACGGAACCCTGCGTTGAGGCGCAGCCAGATAACAGCGCACCACTAATCAGCAGGATGGCAACATAGGGTAAGCGTTTGGTCAAAGGGTATGTCCGCATGATCCACATCCTATTTGATGACCAACGCTGTCACCATACCGAACATGCCGCGATTAGACTCGGCGTGTGTCAGGATGTGGCAATGGAAAGCCCATGCGCCCGGTTCTTCGCAGTCTACTAGTACATCGTAGCGTTCGCCGGGAGCCACATTCAGCGTATCGACCAGATAGGGAATCGGCACAGGTACGCCGTCTTTGGCATAGACCGTCTGGTACATGCCGTGCAGGTGCATCGGGTGAATTTGCAGTCCCTCGTTCATGTAGCGAATACGGATGCGATCTCCTTTTTTCGCGACAATAGGCTGTGTCGCTGGGAATGACTTGCCGTTGATCGTGATGCCGATTCCCGCATCATTAAGTACCATGATGTAGTCGCCAGCAACCTGTGGATCTTTGGATTTGTCTGACGGTTCGATAATAAATGCCCCCATCAGGCCGCGTGTTACCTGTTCTGCCGAATTGTGGTGTGAATGATACATGTGTGTGCCGGAGTTCTTGGCGTTGAATTCGTAGACGAATGTTTCACCGGGTCTGATTGGTGGCTGTGTGATAAACGGCACACCGTCCATACTGTTGGGTGTATGCACGCCGTGCCAGTGGATCGCTGTGCTTTGCGTCATCTTATTGGTTACATTGATGCGGACCATCTCGCCCTGTGTCGCACGGATCGTCGCACCGGGGACACGCCCGTTGTACATCATGGCATTGGCAGTCACGCCCGGTTCAGTTTCCCACGGACCTTCGGTACACGTAATATCGAAGATTTTGACATTACCCTCGGTTCTGAAGGGCAGATCGACTCCCCAGAAATCCTTGTCTTTGCCGATGTTGTCCAGAAAATATTTGATCCCTTTTTCGTGCATGGCATCCATATCAACCGGATTGCCGCCACCTGCGGGGGCGGGAGTTGGCATCGGTGTGCCATCGCCCATTTGCATGGGAGTCGCAGTTGGGTCGGTAGCCTTCGCCGTACTGGCGGCTCCCAGCCCTAACGCCACGCCCGATAGTCCTGCTGCCTTGAGAAAGTTTCTACGGTTGAGAAAACGGGGGATCATCATGCCTACCTTATCATATTGACATTGCTAGCTATTAATAAAACTAACATTACTCGATAAGCAGGCGCGTCTGTAGTGACGATTTTCATATCGTGTGGACCGGGATGTCATCGCTTTAGATGATAAATGTCATATCGTGTTTGATGTTTTTAAGGTGAGAACTATCTTTCGCTTGTGCTATTGGGCGATTAGGATCTCGACAGGATAGCCGATGAACAAGCCTGACTCGATAACGCCCGGTATGGCTTTAATTTCTTTTTCAAGGTTTGTATCGATTTCGTGAAAATGCGCGTCAAGAATAAAGTTGCCTGTTTCTGTCACGATTGGGCCGTCCTTACCTTTAGCAGGACGCAAAGTCAGTGTAGTTGCGCCAAGAGCGCTTAGACGAGTCTCTACAAGGGGCAAGGCCATCGGGTAGACTTCGACAGGCACTGGAAATTTTTGCCCAAGCGTCTGCACCAGCTTCGAGGGATCGACCAGAATATAGGTTAGCGGGGCGCTGGCGATAACCAATTTTTCCTTGAACATTGCACCGCCGCGCCCTTTGATTAGACTATGGGCGGGATCTACTTCGTCTGCGCCGTCGAAGCCCCAATCGGGTCGCGCCTGAATCAGTGATGTTGTCGGTAATCCAAGCTGCCCGCACACGAGTTCGACCTCCGCCGAAGTTGGGATCATAGTCACTTGCAGCTTTTCTGCCTGAACGCGCTTGCCGATGGCTTGCAGCGCTAGAAACGAAGTGGAGCCTGATCCTGCGCCAATCACGTCGCCGTCCTTCACTTTGGTTGCGACACTGTTGGCGACTTGCTCCTTTTGCGTCCGATTACTGATTTCACTCATAAAGTCTACTGTCGAAGCGTTTACTGTCCAGCGCATTTTTTACTCCTACTCGATCTTAGCAATCGCTTACCACGTAGCCAGCGCGATCTGCTTGAGGACAAGCAGATTGTCGGCGTTCATACCGGGTGCAGTCAGGCGTTTGCCATCTCGCGCTTGATAGACCGCCATATACAGCGGAATTTCCTTTGCTGACACGGTGGCAGGCAATTTCAAGGTGCGTTCTTCCAGATAATAGCGCCCTGTTACCCATTGGCTAGTTTGGGGCGGACCATCGACAAGCTGTGGAGCGGTGTCCGTCGAATCCGCCAGACTGCCATCGGCGTTAAGAAAATAAGTTCCGACACTGTAATCGGCTTCAATCTGGCGATCTATCGACCACCACAGGCGGATATGTACGACTTCGCCTTGCCGCCACACCGTAGAAATCCCGTTATCGTCGAGGATCTCAGCGCCGTTGAAACGCAAGCCATTTTCAAAGAGTATTCCCTCACGATCCGGTGGGGTTTCGTACAGACGTACATTGAATTGCTGATTATTGTAATCCAGACTGGCGGCGCAGTCTTGCTCCAGACTTTGTGCCAGTGTCGCATCCTGATTGCCGTTAGCATAGAGATACCAAACCCGGCTGTAATGGTCTGGTTCGCGAACAATTCTAATGCCATTCGGGAAATACACTTGGGCAAAGTAATCCCACTCTTCGGGCGCGACAAAGGCGCACGCCTCACATCGCGGGTCAAGCACCACGACATCGGAAGGCCGCGCTACATGTGACATCCAATTGAACAGCGTGACCAATGGCACACGCGGCACAAGTTCATATTGGTTGAGCGGGATCGGCTGGAACATAATCGCCGCCATGACCAGACTCAGCGCAAGGGCTGCTGCACGCGGCAGCATCGATAACCCCCACCCGATCCATAGGGCAATTCCACACAGCATCCACGGCAAATGGCGGGCATTGAACGAGCCAAGCTGAATGCCAATGAACGCACTAGGTACTGGCGAAAGTATCCAGACTGCCAAGCCTAGCACACGCCGATTCAGCCGCCACTTGTCAAGAATCAGCAGCGTAGCGATGAGCATAAACACGAACCACAGCGTCAACTCTCGCCCTTGCAGATCGATATATAAGCGCTGAATCCACGTCGCGAGCAGATTAATTGGGTAGTCCGAAAGCGGGTTGCCCGCAATTCGATTTACCGCGAAGGCTTGCTTAGCCAGCACTTCCGGCATCATCAAAACGCCACTGACAAGCAGCGGAAGCCACCAACGCCATACCCGCCGTCCGTAAAGGATCGCCGTGTAAAGCAGCAGCAGCGCAATTCCAAATACGGCGCTGACATGGACATAGAACATAGCTGCCAAGCATCCGGCAATCCCCAACCCCAACAGGATCGACGGGCGGCTCAGTGATCTTTTTTGCTCAAAATAGTAGAGTGCCAACCACAACGCTAGCAACCAGAACGCCAGTACCAGAATATAGCCGCGCAGCATGGTACTCAGGTAAACACTGTAACCCAGTGCGCTATAGACGACTATCGCCATGAGACCCGTGCGGCGGTTATGCAGTTTCTTGGCGACGGCGTACAGCAGCGCCACACTAATCAGAAAGATAAAAATGGGAAGCAAACGTAGGGTAAAGGGGTGAATACTCATAAGCCACTGCCAGCCGCCTACCGTCAGGTAAAAGCCGGGAGGCCAATCGTAAGGAGTCCAGCGCACTATATCCTGCACCGACCCGAAGGTTTGCCAGACTGTCCAGACCTCATCTTTGTTCATATCTAGGGTGTTGAGGCGAACCACGCGGCTAATGAAGATCAACAAAAGAAGTGTGACCAAAATCGCCAATGTGCGCCGGAATGGACTAGACTTTTTTACAACGTCTGGAATAGTGGGAGGTGGTAGGCTCATACTAGCAAAAAAATACTCATCATCTTAATTTTTGGGAATAAATCAATACATCAGCAACGATTGTAACATGGTCTTGCGTAAATATTTGTGAAGGTACTATATGAAAATCGAGGAACAAGGGTTCTATCGGTGCTATGGAAACATACGAGACAAAAACTAATATTGCCTTACTCACACCTCAATAAGGATTAATTGATGATGACTTCTCTATCTGATTCTTCATCGAACGTCTCTAACGACTACACCCGCTTCGGGTTATATTACGATGCGATTTATGCTGCAATACGTAAAGACTATCGAGAGGAAACAGCGCAGATTCACCAGATCATCCAGCAATACAAGCAATCTCTCGGCAACGCGCTACTGGATCTCGGCTGTGGAACAGGTGGACATGCTGCCTTACTTGAGCAACACTACCGTGTCGAGGGGTTGGATCTTAGCCCAACGATGCTCAAGATCGCGCAAGAACATTGTCCCCACAGCACATTTCATCAAGGCGATATGACGACCTTTGATCTGGGTCGTCAATTCGATGTGATCACCTGCCTGTTCAGCGCCATTGGCTATGTCCAGACTACCGCCAAACTCAACGAAACATTGCAGAATATCTCGCGCCATCTGCTGCCGGGAGGCGTAGTCGTGATCGAACCTTGGCTTTCCCCTGAACAGTTTACGGTTGGGCATGTGGCTGGTGTATGGGTCGATCAGCCAGACCTTATAATCGCTCGAATGAATGTGGGTGAACGGCAAGGCGACTTATCGATCTTGGATTTTTACTTCATGGTCGCCACGCCAAATGGCGTAGAATATTTTACGGAAAAGCATGAATTGGGACTTTTCTCGTTAGAAAATTATCTTGACGCATTCAAAAAAAGCGGCTTAGAAGTGATCCACGATCCTGAGGGGATCACGGGGCGCGGGCTATTCGTGGGTGTACGACCAGTCTGATTTTCTATGTCTGCCCACACATGCCAATCCCGATCTGGAAGCGCTATAATCCAGTTAGGGATGCACGGAATACAGGAGTGGATAGCGATGATCAAGATCGCCAGTGTGGACGAAATGCGTGCTATCGAGGCAGAAGCTGACAAAGCAGGTGTCAGCTATGCTGAGATGATGGACACTGCTGGACGGGCGGTGGCAGACCATGTTAAACAAAAACTAGAGGGATTTCCCGAACCGCGTGTAGCGGTGCTGGTTGGCCCCGGCAACAACGGCGGCGATGGCCTTGTCGCGGGTCGCCTCATTGCAGAGGAAACACGAGCTAACGTCACGTTTTTCCTGTCGCAGCCGCGCACGGAAGATGATGCAAATTTCGCCAAAGTCCGGGCGGCGAACTTGCTGGTAGTAGATGCGGCAGGCGACAGCGAACACGGCTACCGTGTGCTGCGTACCATGATCGCCAACGCCGATGTGATTATAGACGCACTGCTAGGCACAGGAACACGTCTGCCTATCAAGGGCGACATGGAAAAGATCCTGCGGCAGATCCACAAAGCGCTCTCAGATCGCGAAACGGATCATGTTCGCCCCAGCGTCAGAACTCCAGCGGAACCCCTTGTAAATACTTATCGCAAACCGATCATTATTGCGGTTGATATGCCCACCGGGTTAAACGCCGATACTGGCGAACTGGACAAGAATGCTCTATACGCCGACGAAACCATTACCTTCGAGACAGTGAAAGTGGGGCAAGTGACCTTCGTGGGCGCAGATGCTGTGGGGCGGCTGCATGTGGCGGATCTAGCGTTGCCCGAAAAGCTCAAGCCGCGTGACAACATCAAGCGAACTCTGGTCGATGCACCCACTGTTTCTGCGCTGCTGCCCAAGCGTCCCGCTAACGCGAACAAAGGCACATTCGGCAAAGCCTTGATCGTCGCTGGCTCGCTGAACTATATCGGTGCGCCTGTGCTGGCAGCACTAGCCGCTTGTCGCGTGGGTACTGGATTGGTCACGACTGCCGCACCAGAAGTTGTGATCCCCATGCTAGCCGCACATATTTTGGAAACAACATGGCTGCTGCTGCCCCACGACCTCGGCGTGATCAGCGCTCAGGCTGCTAATGTCATCGCAAAGGAAATGTCCAGCTACTCTGCTATGTTGATCGGCCCCGGCTTGGGTCAAGAAGCCGCGACAAAAGAATTTATCGAAAGCTTGCTAATCGGTGAGAAGGCCAGAAAAACCAGCCGACCTATCGGGTTTGCCGCTGTCGCTGCGCCTGTTGCCGAAGCGACAGTAAATGATCAGCCCATGCCGCCACTGGTCATTGATGCTGATGCACTGAACTTACTGGCGACTCTGGATAATTGGTGGACTCGGCTTCCGGCGCGGACGGTTCTCACGCCGCATCCCGGCGAAATGGCACGGCTGGCGAAGATCGAAGCGACGAAGAATCAAAAAGCGACTGAGATTGTGCAAGCAAATCGCTTGAATCTGGCAACGGAGTCGGCGGCAAAATGGAACTGTGTCGTTGTGCTCAAGGGCGCACATACTGTCATTGCCGATCCCGATGGGCGAGTCGCGGTCATGCCATTTGCCAGCGCCGCATTAGCTCATGCCGGGACAGGCGATGTGCTAGCTGGAGCGATTACAGGTTATGTGGCACAGGGTCTCGATCCGTTCGATGCAGCGATTGTGGGCGCTTATGTTCATGGTTACGCGGGTGAACTAGCATATGAATTTATTGGTACAAGTGCCAGTGTGCTGGCAAGCGACGTGATCTCGACCTTTGCCGATTCGATCAGCAGCCTTGAGAAAGTGGGCTAGGCGTAAACCAAGTGAAACAACTGATCGTCAATGCCGATGATTACGGCGCAACGCCGGGAGTAAGCCGGGGTATACTGGAAGCCCATCACAAGGGAATTGTCACCTCAACCTCAGTGATGATCGGTTGTGCCAATGCGGTTGAGGCAGTTCATGAAGCGCTGCATACCGCGCCCGATCTAGGGCTAGGGTTGCATTTCACCTTGTCGGGAACGGGTCTCCGTCCTATTTTGCCGCCGGACGAAGTGCGATCACTGGTGCAAGCTGATGGTACCTTCTACCCTATTAAAACGTGGTTGGCACATTATGCTGACTTCGATCCCAGCGAGATCGAGCGCGAAATGGCGGCACAGTGCGAATGCTTTATCGATGTTGCCGAACAGCAGCCGGATCATCTGGATGGACACCATCACGCGGTCTACCGCCATCCTGCTTCGCTGCTTACCCTGTTTAACCTTGCCGATCACTATCGCATCCCGATCCGCAATCCCGGCTTCGACGGCACGCTGGATACTCAACACAAGCTTCTCAACGACCTACTCAATGATCTTCCCGACGCAGTACGCGACTCTAGCATCGCCGCGGTCAGCGCGATCCTTGCCGAACGTCGTGTATTGTGGCCTGATCGCTTCGAGGGTAATTTTTATGACGCGACTGCTACGTTGGGTGATCTACTGCTGATGCTGACTAATTTGCCAGATGGCATGAGCGAGTTAATGTGTCATCCCGGTTATGTCGATGAGTATCTGCACAGTGATTACACTACCAAGCGCGAAGACGAAATCGCCGCGCTGACTCATGCCAGCGTGCGCGAAGTCGTCAAATCCGAGGAGATTGCGCTCGTAAAATTTAATGCGGTGACAACACCATAGTGCAAAAATCGGTATGGTGGCGGCTGGTCAAGTTTGGCTTCCGACTGCTCTACAACGAGATGGCCTTCACCTATGATATGGTGAGTTGGCTGGTCAGTTTGGGCGAATGGCGCAGTTGGCAGCGGGCAGCGCTTAAGCATTTGAACGTTGCGCAAGGGGGCTGTGTGCTAGAAGTGGCACATGGCACAGCGAACCTTCAGATCGATCTACGCACGGCAGGGCTGGAGTCTATCGGCATGGACTTCAGCCCGTACATGGGTGCAATTTCTCGTCGCAAGCTGTCACGCCATCGC
The DNA here is from genome assembly GCA_040007395.1 of Chloroflexota bacterium. Lineage (GTDB taxonomy): Bacteria > Chloroflexota > Anaerolineae > Aggregatilineales > UBA2796 > DATGFK01. The sequence goes on along the minus strand of JBDTVG010000152.1, from coordinate 2,931 downwards.
ATTGTGTCGCGTTTGGTACGGGCGCGAGCGCAAACGTTACCCTTCCCAGATGCAGCTTTCCCGGCAGTAGTTTCGACTTTCCCAACCGATTTCATTGTCGATCCGGCGACAATCGCTGAAGTTTATCGTGTTCTCCAACCGGGCGGGCGATTGGTTTTTGTGCCGAATGGCGTGCTCACAGGCGGCGGGCTGGCGCGTCGCGGCGTGGATGCGGCATATCGTGTGACCGGGCAAAGCGGCGCATGGCCTATTGCGATCACAGAGCGCTTCACCGCAGCAGGTTTTACGCTCACCCAGATCAGTGAACCGTGCCGGATTAGTGTGGCGCAGGTTATCATCGCCCAGAAGCCGAATTAACTCTACAGTTTCTCGCTGTTTTCGACCTCCATCAACCAATCCTAGATCGCAAATCATTTGTAATAGGCCGCGAGTATTTGATCCGTGACGCTGGCGGTACGGGCAGCAGAGTCGCCTGTACTGGGGCAACCCCCTTGACCGTTGAGTTGATCAACAATGCTTTGGATCAACGGTTGCTGGACATGCGGCGGATTTGGAATATCGAACTGCTGAACGCCTTGAGCAGTGGTCAGCGTAAACGGTGCTGCATCGAAGGTGGAGAAGGCCAGTTTGCCGTGTGTGCCGACGATTTCGGTCAGATCAAAATCCTGAAAGCTGGTAAAACACCATTGCCCCACCCCTTGATAGCCGGACTCGAACTCGAAGCAGGCCGAAACACTATCCTCGGCTGGGTAGGAGCCGCCCCGATTAGCCGCGATACCAGATACAGTACGGTACGGCCCTAACACATAATCAAGAAAATCCAGCATATGGCTGCCCATATCAACGAAAATTCCACCGCCGGATTGTTCGGGTATCACTCGCCAAGGTAGATTTCCATCTACGAACGGTTCAGCAGGTCGGTATAATCTCACATTCACGGTCAGCACCGCACCAATTGCTTCGGAGTCGATCAGTTCCCTGATCTTCAAAAAGCGCGGCAGCATCCGGCGATAGTAGGCAACGAACAGCGGCACATTGGCGGCATGGCACGCCTCAACCATTGCCTGACATTCCGCGAAATTGAGTGCCATTGGCTTTTCCACATAAACAGGCTTGCCCGCCTCTGCACAACGAAGTGTATAGGCTTTGTGAGCATAAGGCGGAGTCGCAATGTACACCGCATCCACTTCGGGATCATTGATCAGGGCATCGGCATCGTCGTACCATTTCGGCACATGATGGCGTTCAGCATAGTCGCGAGCAAGTTCACCGTTACGCCGCATGACCGCGACCAGCGCCGAATGTTCGGCTTTTTGAAAACCGGGGCCACTCTTGACCTCGGTCACATCCCCTGCACCGATCATGCCCCAGCGGATTGTCCTCATGCGACACTCCTTCCAAAGGTTAAAAGTTTTGAGATTAACGGCCTAGTATAGGCGCTATATAATGTGCTGACGACGATCTTGGTTGAACTAACTACGCTTCAGTTTTGTCATCCTGTGGCAGCATAAGCACTGTCCGTTACAATCATAGCCATCATACTTGAGGGGTTGCCATGATCAAATGTTTCATGCTCTTATTCGTTATTGCTATGCTGGCAGGCTGTTCTAGTGCCACATCTACGCCCGACCCGAATGGCCCGATCCTAACTGGCTTTAACGCGCTGCCCAAATCGCTGGCGACTGTCCAGCTTTCGCCAACCCCTAACGCGCCACAGGCTCAGGCGACACTCGATAATCGCCGCCCGACTAACACACTGCCGCCGCCAACTTTTACACCGACTCCGACTCCAGTGGTTGGCATTTTCATGGGCGCATCGACCTTTAGCGCGGGCAGTCTGCTGCCCATTGGCACCCGCCCAGTCGCTATCGTAACCTTTGTGCCGGGGCCGGGAACACGAGTCGCCAACAATCCGCCGCCAGTTAGCAGCGGTGGCGGTGTAGCTGGCAACTGCACCACACCTGCTGCCCCACAGTTTGCCAATGTGGCTCGCAACGCTGCTGTTGCGCAAAAGTTGGGTTGCCCAACGGGAAACCCGTATGTCGTAAAAATGGTAGTGCAGACGTTTCAGAACGGCTTTATGTTCTGGCGCGATACGAAAGAGATCTATGTGCTTTCGACGGCGGCGCTGCGAACTGGCGCAACCACCGATACCTTCTGGCGCGTTGCCGATAATTGGAATGACTCGATTCCCGCCAACGATCCTTCACAAGTGCCGCCAGCGGGACTGCTGCAACCTGTACGCGGCTTCGGTTACGTGTGGCGCACCAACACTGCCTTTCGAACTGCGCTAGGGTGGGCGCTTGCTGGCGAGCAACCATTCGATTCTACATGGCAAAATTTTGAGCATGGCTGGATGATGACCAGTAATAACGGTGCAGCATTGGCGCTTGCGCCGCTAGATGGCCCCCCACCGACAACCGGTATCCATTTCGGGCCGCTATCCTAACAGCGATAGCAATCACATCACGTTAAGTTGGAATGGGGCGTTTCTCTCGCCTCCGTTATGTCGTGGTAAGTCTAACCCTATAACCGCTAACTACTGCTTGCTAAATACCTATCTTGAAAGCTAAAAGAAGTGGGGCGCGCCCCACTTCTTTGCTTTGCTGCATATTCCCTAACATTCCTACACGACTTGATTGACAACTAATCGCGCTTATCATTCATGCAAATGGGTCATGATGGTTCAGACACGCTCAAAAAGCTGATTTTTGACCCGTTGTGCGCCTTCCTGAATAGGCTAAGCGAAAGTCATGAATTGTTGTGTTCCGGAATCCCGCTGCAAATTAATAAGAATTATGCTACTAGACTTCACACTTTGAATATTTGCACAGGGTCATCAAATTTATTTCAGATTATGCTAATCCGAAAAACGATGGGTCTTCAGGGAGTTCGGGGGTAAGGGGGAAATGTAGGAGGGGTAGAATGAGG
>JBDTVG010000151.1:0-8752 GCA_040007395.1 Chloroflexota bacterium | reverse complement strand
TTATCCTTGGTTGCCTAGCTCTAATGTTCGCCAACAGTATCGCTTGCGGCGGGGTGGTTCATTATAGTGGCAATTAGACAGCATTTAGACTGCTAACCTCAGAACATCGGTCATTTCCGCAATTTTAGCCTCATTTGAGGTATAATGTGATTCCGTGTTCACTTAAATATCGAACAAGCATGTCTAACCAAAATGTCGAATTTAACATCGCCTTACAGGGCAATGATGTAGGCCAACGCCTTGACAAAGTAGTCACCGATCATCTGGCTATCCAGCGGGTTGTGCTGTCACGAGTCAAGGTTCAGCAGTTAATCAAAGAAGGCCATATCGCCGTTGATGGCAAACCGGGCAAAGCCTCGTATCGGTTGGAAGGCGGCGAAGCGATTGCCGTATTCGTTGCCGATAGCGTTCTAGCCTCAGATTGGGCGGCAACGACTCCTGCCGAAGCAATGCCCCTTGATGTGATCTACGAAGACGAGACGATGGCAGCCATCAACAAGCCAGCGGGTATGGTAGTTCATCCGGCGGTGGGTCACACCAGCGGAACGTTAGTCAACGCGATTCTGGGGCGCTGGCCTCAGATTGCACAGGTTGGCGGCGAAGGCCGCGCTGGAATCGTTCATCGGTTGGATAAAGATACGTCCGGCGTGATTCTGATTGCCAAGACAGAACCCGCCCGCCTGAACCTGATGACGCAGTTTGAGTCGCGGAATGTCCAGAAACGTTATCTGGCGTTAGTCGAAGGCACACCCAAAACGCCTACGGGCGAGATCGATGCGCCGATTGGTCGCGACCCTCACGAGCGCAAACGGATGGCAGTCGTGCGGCGTGGACGTGAGGCGGTCACGAACTACCGGGTACTTGAACATTATGCACTGGGCGATGCACGCTATACGTTGGTTGAGGCGCTGCCCAAAACCGGGCGCACTCACCAGATCCGTGTTCATTTGGCCTTCATCGGGCATCCCATTGTGGGCGATAGTGTGTATGGACGGCGCAAAGTTCGAATCGGCCTCAAACGCCATTTTCTCCACGCCGAGTCTATAACGTTAACTATCCCATCAACTGGCAAAACATTGACACTTCACGCGCCGCTGCCGCCTGAGCTACAGACCGTACTCGACAAACTGGAAGCTTATAAGCCCCAATGAGCAACGAACCGACGACTTCGCGGCCTTCGCCTGCACTGGCGGAGTTGTTTATCCCTGAACGTGCCGAGGAGATTGCCTTCTGGACAGATCTGGCGCTTGGCTACGGGCGCGTGGTCATCAATTGGCACTGCGGCACGGGCGAACTAGGCTTGGGGTTGGCGAAAAACGGTCTACGCGTCGTCGGGATCGACCCAGACCCCGAAGCAATTGAAGTCGCCCGTGCCCGCGAAGCCGTCAATGGCGAAGACCTGATGCTAACATGGTTGTGTCACGAACCCCGCCTAATCTCCCTGCCCGGCCCTGCCGATTTTGCCATCCTGAGTGGCGATATGTTGGGCAGCTATCTCCTCGAAGATCAGCGGATTGGCTTGCTCAAGAATATTGTTCACCACTTGCGACCCGGTGGCGCGATTGGCCTTAGCGTGCCGATGGCACCACCGTCGGGTGTGGTTCACAACAAGTTCATTTCTGGGCCGCTGCGACCACTCCCCAAAGGCGCATTTGCCCGTCGAGTCTCCACGCTACGCTATGATGCTTCCAGCAGCCTGCTCAGCGGCCAAGATGATGTGCTGATTCGTTTGCCAGATGGTGAGCAGCGCTTCAAGGAATCTTATGTACGGCGGTTGTACAGCCCCCACGAAATCTTCACCCTGTTGCAGCAGCGCGATTTTATCGGCATTGGCATGTGGGGTGGCTGGGATCGTCGTCCGCTGCGACAAGCCAGCGGTTCATTCATCGCCCGCGCCGAACGGCCACTCAATCGGGTTGTGGGCAAGAGCGCTGCGCCGCAAGATCTGGAACACCCAATTGAACAGTCGTAGCCGAATAAAGCCTTGGCACAAATAATTGGCAAATCGCTAAGGTGGAGCATGAAACATGGATAATGGCAGCCCGTTAGATTATTCAGCCATTCAAGCGCAGATTGAGCAGCAGCTACAGCGTGATAAGCTGCAAATGCAGCGAATTTTCTTTGTGATTAGCTTAATATTTTATATTGCACTGATGGTTATCGGCTGGGGCTTGTTTTTGAATGGTGGCGGTCAACCGCCCTACCCGAACATACCCGGAGTCGCTCATCCAGCAAATCCTTTGGGCGATGCGATGACGCTGGTCACGGTAGCGGGATTCCTTCCACTGGTGTTTCAATTAACGATGTTGGTCATGAATACCCGACTGGGTGGGCGTCAACTACGTGACCGTGTCACTGGACGTATTATGCAAAGGGAATTTCAAAAACAGCATGAGTTTGCTGCAAAAGAAAAACCTAAGCGCTCTGTCCATTTGAGTGACGACGGCGAACTCATCGAAGACGATGCCGAAGTGGTTCAACCCGATGCTAAAACGGCACAATCGGGCAGGTCAAACCCCTAAACTCGCTGTGATTCCGAGCTGGACAGCCGTTGTTAACGGCTGTCCAGCATAACGCCTGAATAGGGTTGATCTCCGAAAAATTGATCCACACCCCATCAACGTTTAACCTGCATTTACGACAATTTTGTGGTCTCCGGTATGAGGATCTCAGGGTTTGCTCGACTCAATATGTTCCTGCTCTGGCTCACCTAATGGCGTACTGCCATTCCCGTCGGCGCTAGCCACTGGATCTTTCTCAATAAAGAGCGTATCGTCGTCATCGTCAAAGTAGAAGAGTTCGGCGTAGCGCCCCCAGCTTACGGCGCTCTCAATCTGGCGTTCGGCTTCCTCTAACGGAAAGAATTCCTCAAGCTCGTCCTGATAGTCGTCCCAGTGGAGGCGACCATCCTCATCTTGATTCAGCTTAGTCAGAATCCAACGGATAATCGGCACCCGTTTGATCCGGGCGGCGAAGATCTCCTTGCGGGCTTGAATACTGGCTTCTGCGAACGTTTGCCCTAACGGGGTCAGGCTTAGGTCGCCAGACTCGACAGTCGCAAAACCGAGCATTTCCGAGGCTTCAACAGCAGGCAGTAGATCGTTAAGTGTTTCGTGTAGTTCCTCTGCTAGTCGGTACAGATCCACACGGTCTGCAATTTCCTCGTTGACACGCTCCAGCAAACCAGAGATCGCGTTAATCTGAACATGCGGCAGCCCGCGAACTTTACCCGGTTCACCGGGAGCCGCACCGAGTTCTTCTGCTTCGGTCTGAGTCTTGCCTACGATCAACCCATACACTTGATCGACTAGTTGCAGGAATGCCCGTTCCTTACGATGGCGCGGATGTGGCAAATTAACCGGAATATCGGCGATGATATGCCCCGGTCCTTTGCCCATGACTACCAGTCGGTCCGCCATAAAGACCGCTTCCTCGATATTATGGCTTACCATCAGGATTGCTTTTGTCGGGATCGCTCCGCTAGTCCAGAGTTCCATCAGTTCACCGCGCAGACTTTCCGCCGAAAGAACATCGAGCGCTGAAAATGGTTCATCCAGACACAGCAGTTCTGGCTCAACCGCCATCGCCCGCGCAAACCCGACTTTCTGACGCATTCCCCCTGACAATTCACGCGGGTAAGCCGTCTCGAAGCCGTCCAACCCCACACGATCCAACAGCGATAAAGCTCGCTTGGTACGTTCCGCTGGTGCAATGCCTAGCGGCTTCAACACCACTTCAACATTTTCCTGCACAGTTAGCCACGGGAACAAGGCAAACGCCTGAAAAACGATGGTCGTATGTGGGTTGACTCCGTGCAGTTGTTGCCCACGATACAGCACACTACCGGTGCTTGCCGGGATCAACCCCGCGACAATCCGCAAAATTGTTGATTTGCCGCAGCCCGACGGCCCTAGCAACGCCACAAATTCGCCGGGTTTGATCGTCAGATTGATGTTTTGCAGGGCTTCGGTGGCCCGTTCGCCACGCCCATAAATTTTGTCAACTTTGGACAGTTTAACAAGTTCCTGTCCATTCTTTACCCCATTTCCATTGATATTTGCCATCGTTATCTCCTTTGAGTTTTAGCCTATTGAGACATCTTTCATTGTTCGTTTACGGGTTATCTGAACATCAGCACATAAGTCAATCCATGCGGTAGCGCTCTTCAGCCAGTCGATACAACCGCCGCCAGAAAAAGCGATTCAGCATAATGACAACACCAATCATGGTCAGTGTGCCAGCCAGCAGTAGCCCATAGTCGGCCTTCGCGGTCGCCTGACTGATGATGGCTCCAAGACCTGTGACAGTGTAGGTTTTGTTGTTGAACTCGGTGTACTCTGCAACAATACTGGCATTCCAAGCACCGCCCCCTGCGGTGATCAATCCAGTGATGAGGTATGGGAACAACGCTGGCAATAACAGCGTTTTCCAACGCAACCACCCCCCAACTTTAAACATCGTCGCAATATCCTTAAGATCCTGTGGCAAAGCTGATGCACCAGCAATCACATTGAATAATACATACCACTGCGTACCAAGCAGCATCAACAGGATCGCAGCAGCGTTCAAGCCAAAAGGCAAGTTGACGAGTACCAACAGCATAATGGGAAACAGTGCCGTCGCCGGAATCGAAGCTAGGATCTGCACAACTGGTTGAAGCAAGGTCGCCATTCGCGGATTCGTGCCAATGACTACCCCAACCGGAACCGTCCACAATACGCCAATAATCAGCGCCGCCGCGACTCGTGCGCCCGTCGCTAACACCGCTACGATGATCTCTCCCCACCCAGACAGCGGCACGGTGATTAATAGTTGGATCGCCCGAAAGCCGCCGTAGATCAGAACTCCTGCGACAAGCACCAATAGCCCGTTTCGGAGTGCTTTGCGCCAGAACGGTATCGCGTTTGTAGTGGGGGCAAACTGCTCTTTGAACGACCCGCCGAATTTTCGATCTAGCGCCTCGACAATCGGCACAACGACCCGCGAAGTGAAGCCCGTTGCTAGTCGGGATTGCCCGGTGACTTCAAAAAACCATGAAGTTGGTGGGTTATCGTTTTCCACCAGTTCGATCTTGAATTTTTCGGCCCAAGCCAGCAAAGGCCGCCAGACCAGTTGATCGAGCAGCACCACGAGCGAAACCAGCGTGAGTACACCCAGAACAATCGCCGTAGTGTTGCCATCATTGGCAGCCTTTTGCAGGTAGGAGCCAAGCCCCGGCAGTCGAAAGTCGCGACTGCCCACCTTAAAGGTTTCCGCCGCCATCAGAAAGAACCAGCCGCCTGCCCACGACATGACGCTGTTCCACAGTAAGGCCAATGCACCAAAGGGTAATTCCATATGACGCAGGCGATACCACCAGTTCATGCGGAAGATCTCCGAGGCTTCCTGAAGATCACCCGGAACAGTCCGCACTGACTGGTAAAAACTGAATGTTAGATTCCATGCTTGACTGGTGAAGATCAAGATGACTGCCGCAATCTCAGCGGCGAATCCCTGTGGCAAGAGTGCCGATAGAGACAGCAAGACTACTGGCAGAAACGACAGAATCGGCAGCGACTGCAACACGTCCAAAATAGGCAGCATGATACGTTCTGCGGATTTGTTGCGGGCAGCGATATAGCCATACACCAGTGAAAAACTAAGTGACAGGAAGTAGGCTACTGTCATGCGCGTGACCGATAGCAATGCATACCACGGCAGCGCCGAAGCTGAAAGATTAATTTCTGGGCCGATGACAGGGGTTGGAAGGGGAATAGCCAGTCGCAGCCCTGCATACAGGACTACTGCTAGCCCGATCAAAATTACAATATCTCCTGCGCTCAGGAGCCGCCCACCGGGCTGAGGTGTGCCTAGCGTGTTACGTCGCACACTGTTCATATGAACACTGCCTTTCATGATATTCCCGCTGCTGCCAGACACAAAAAAGCCCTCTGCAACAAACAATGCGAAGGGCTTGGGAATATCACGAATATCACACAGCGATGCCTTGCGACTACGCTAGGTTATTCAGGAGCAAGTCCTCCGACAAATGTGCAGGCGAACTCCCTGTCAAACAGGGCGGGACACCGTTGGAAACTGGGATAGTCGTCCATTTGCCTTTATCTTGTAGCTTTCATTACGCCAGACACTATAGCACCGCTTAAGGTTGCCGTCAACGGATTGAAATGACATTATTAGACATGCGATTCAGCAAATTTAACAATTGATAAAATATTATTTGAAAACAAGGAACAGGTAACACATTCAATTTGCGCTTCTCGTGGACATGAGTCAAAGTCTCAAATTGCTACCCATAAATGCCATGAGTCAGTAAGACAACCGCTGTGTATATCATCAACGGTTTAGTGTTGAAGAAAAGAACTGAAATCGAGCAATGTCGCAATCGTATGCAGCGCGAGTCTTAGTGATTGAGGATGAGCCGAAGATCGCCCATTGGCTAAAGACCTTTTTGGAACAGGCGAACTTTGAGGTGTTCTGTGCCACCGAAGGCCAAACTGGCTTGCATTTGGCGCAGACTGAACAGCCTGATGTAGTATTACTCGATCTGATGCTGCCGGACATGGACGGCCTCGACGTGTGCCGCCTGCTGCGAAAACGGTCAGATGTGCTGATCTTGATGCTTACTGCCCGTATCGAAGACACAGATCGCCTGATCGGACTCGAAATGGGTGCGGATGACTATATTACTAAGCCGTTCAATCCTCGCGAAGTCATCGCCCGTATCCGGGCATTTTTGCGCCGCGCCAACGGACTGTTGACCGTTGAGCCTAAAGTGCTGACTCATGGAACCTTGTCGCTCAATCCAGTCGCCCGTAGCTGCTTATTAGCGGGGCAAGAGGTCGCGCTCACCCCGACAGAATTTGCGATTCTAGAAACCCTAATGCGTCATCCCGGCATTGCCTTCACCCGTGAACAGTTAATCACCGATGCGCTGGGCTATGATTATGCCGCCTATGAACGCACAATTGACGCACATATCCGTAATTTGCGACGCAAGATCGAAGCCGACATGCAGAAGCCAGAGTTCATCCTAACGGTCTTTGGCATTGGCTATCGTTTTGTGGGCAAACAGGAGTAATCTCGATGAAATTGCCACATTTCTCGCTGCGTTGGCAGTTGATGTTGAGCTACTTACCGCTGCTGCTTATCCCGATTTTGGTCGTGGGTATCGTGACGCGGAGCGCAACCGAACAGGGCTTGACGGTACTCGTGACACAAGGCGCACAACGTCATGCCAATCAAATCGTCGATCAATTTGCTGCATATTATGCGGAACACGGGACATGGCAAGGGGTCAAAACATTGCTGCTTCCCGCTCCGCTAGTTCCTAACCCGCCCCCGCCTAACAGGCAGCCTAACCGCCAACCCGCCGAAGCTCCCCCTAACAATAATCCCAACAACAACCTGCCGCTGCGTGGATCGGGGGCTGGGCAACCTAGCCCTGAACAAATCCTGATTGCCGACCCGACAGGCAAGGTTGTAGCCAGCGATAGCGATAGCAGTATCGGGCAGGTACTCTCAACGGCTGCACTTTCGCACGGAGCAGCAATCTATGTGGACAATAAATTAGTGGGTACGTTGGTGATTGGTGCCGCGCTGGGTATCTTTGACCAGCAGCAGCGGCAGCTTCTTGATACCATCAATGGCGCATTGTGGCTATCTGGCGTGGTGTCAATTGTCGTCACGCTGGCGCTAGGGCTATGGTTGTCTCGGCAGATCACTTCGCCTATCAAGCAGCTTATGCAAGGTGTGGCAGGCCTAACCAATGGACGCTGGACAAAGCCGCTTCCGGTTCACTATCAAAACGAATTTGGCGACCTGACCCGCGCATTTAATCATATGGCAGAAGAAACGACTCATCAGGAGCAGTTGCGCCGCCAGATGGTCGCAGATATTGCTCATGACCTACGAACTCCGTTGAGTGTTATGCGTCTGGAAGTTGAAGCGATTCGGGCAGGGATGCAAACGCCTGTTGAAGCCTCCGAGAGCCTGCAAGAGGAAATTGAATGGCTGCAACATATGGTTGATGATCTGCATACGCTCTCGCTCATGGATGCGGGGCAGATCGATATACAGTGTGAGCCTGTCGATCCAGCATCATTTTTACGTAGTATCTTTGTCCAGTGGCAACCTATCGCTGCAAAAGAGAATCGCCAGATCGCGCTAGAGCTAGCAGGGCATCTGCCCGCTGTATCCGTTGACCCCCATCGGATGCGACAGGCGCTTGGCAATCTGCTGAATAATGCCCTACAGCATACGCCGTCTGAGGCACAGATCAGTTTGCGTGGCATTTGTGAATATGACCGCCAACAGATAAAGATCGAGGTAGTAGACAATGGACAAGGCATTGCGGCAAATGATCTGCCCCATATCTTTGAGCGTTTTTACCGTGCAGATCGTTCGCGCTGGCAGAATCCGCACCATCGCAGCAGCGGCATGGGGTTAAGCATTACCTCTCAGTTGGTTGCGTTGCAAGGTGGTAAAATCGCTGTTCAGAGCGAACTCGGTAGGGGTTCAACCTTCTCAATCTTACTGCCTATCCTGAGTCAACCAATAGGTTGAACAGCTTAACGATCAAAGTATGATAAAAAAACTCCTGACTCGCGAAAATCTACTAGCAATCGGACTGTGCCTGCTGGTTATTCTGCTCATTATCCTCACGGCTGATTCGAGTCCTATATTTATCTATCAGCGCTTCTAGTGGTCAGATCAGATAGGCGTTAAAGGCTATTGGCGGCCTCCAATTTGGGAT
>JBDTVG010000150.1:0-39613 GCA_040007395.1 Chloroflexota bacterium | reverse complement strand
AAGCTCAATTTTCGGCTAGGATCCATGAACGTCAACTAGCAATCAGGGTATAGATAATTTGTCGCCCCTCCATAATGCTCCTGTAAATAATTTAGTGTGCTAACCATTGTCTCCGGTGCAGAATCAACATCATGTTCAAAACGTTGCATATCTTGCCCCCGTTTTAGCGCTTCTTCTCGCCACTGGTCAATCAGGAAGGTGATTTGTGCGTTGGTATGGGCATAATCCTCAGCGATAAGAGCAGCCGGAACTCCTACAGCAGCCAGCACCAGGGCAGTCACTAGCCCTGTTCTGTCTTTGCCAGCGTGGCAATGAATGAGGGTCGCCGGAGTACTTTCTGCAACGGCATGAACAATAGCTTTCACCTGTGGTTGGCAAAGATTGAGATAAATAGCGTAGAGTTCATGCAATTGATTATAAGATTTCATTGCTATTTTCCAGTGCTCATCACTGGATAGACTATTTCCAATGAGCGGCACGTTGTAGTACTTCACTTCAGTAGACTGAGCGAAAATATCAGGAAAAGATTGGGCTTCCCACTCATCGCGCAAATCGATAATCGTTTTTACCCCAAAATCGATAAGCTGTTGACGACCTGTTACAGATAACTTATCCAGATTGCCAGCCCGGATCAAAATTTGCATCTGTGTATAATGACCATCTTGAGTAGGATACCCACCGAGATCGCGAACATTGTAGCCACCGTCTAGTGTGAGATGACGCATCATTCCAACTTTCTCTATAAGGGTGTCATTCACATGCAGCGAATTTGACAGGCTTGACCTGCCTTAGAATTCTTCCGGTTGTGGCAGCCAAAAGGCATACAGCACATTGCCTTCCAGAAAATGTTCGTTCCACTTGGCATAGCCCGACATCACATAGACCTGCCCACTAGCGATAGTAGCGTTATCGGCGGCAATCGAGCCACCGTGACCCGCTACGCCGTTCGTGCTCTGGACACTGTGAGCGGTATCGTAACTCCACAGCGCTTTGCCCGTCTCCGAATCAAAGGCGTGAAGCTGTCCATCCATCGCACTGATCCAGATCAACCCCGGCGTGCTGACCGCCGCATTCATGTTGCCCGACCAGCAGTCGGCTTTGGCCTGATCCGCACCGGGAATGCAGCTTGGCATAGCACTTTGCCACACGATTTTGCCTGTCGCGGGGTTGAGCGCATAAACGCCGCCATGGCGATTAAAGCTAGCATCGCCTGTGTAGATCCGATAGCCGTCGTAAGTCGCGCCCCAATTGATCGCGGTTGGCTCCCCGACCATCTGTTGCCAGATCACTTTGCCCGTAAGCGCGTTAAGCGCCGACATCGTGCCGTTTTTCTGAATACCGATCACCAACTTTGAGGTCATTTCCGTTGAACTGATCAGCAGTGGCGATGAGCTAAAGTCAAAGTCGCCGCCGGGTTCTGATTCGCAATTTACTGGCGGAGTCTGTTGGCAGCCCTCATTGAACCAATCGGCGGGGGTTAACTGGGTTGACCAACGCAGTTTGCCATCCTCAAGATTGATTGCCAAAATTGCGTCGCTATTGGGCGAAACAGGTGGAGAGTAGCTATTGCCTGTCGTCAGGTAGATTAGCCCTGCATCGGGGTCAATGGCGGGTGTAGACCATAGACCCACGCCGCCAGGCCCCAGCGGGACGTTCTTCTGCGTCGAAGGCTGCGGTTCATCCACTGTATAAAAACGCCATGCTACCGATCCATCGCTGATATTGAGTGCGGTCAAACTGCCGCGAAATGTACAGCACAAATAAGTTGGATCTTTGCCTGCGGATTCCTCTCGTGAGGCCATCGGCACATAAACATGATCGCCATAGACAACGGGCGATCCGGTGATCTGCGCTAGTGGATGCTTTTCAAAGTCCTGTTGAATCCAAGCCAGCGTTCCATTGCCCTTATTGACGGCAAAAAAGCGACCCAGTTGATCACCAAATAATACGAGATCCTTAGCCACGACAATTGCACTCCGTGTGATGCCTGTTTTGCCCGTGATCCCCGTGAAGAAACGCCAACGCTGTTGACCCGTTGCCATATCAATCGCATATACGTTGCCGTTCCATGAGCCGACATAGACCGTATCACCGATCACAGTCGGCTGGTTGGAGTTGATCATCGTATCGGGAAAGGCAAAAGTCCAGCGCACCTTGAGCTTGCCCACTGTGGCCGGCGTGATGGCGGTCTCATTGGCGTTATAGCGATGGTTGCTTAGGTCATAGCCCCAACTAGGCCAATCGGCGGTATTGGCAGTAACCGGACCAGCGGCTTGTACTTCGCTGTGTTGCGCCGGAAAAGAAATCATTAAAGCCATTACCATCACGAGTATCAGTAGTAGCAGCGTTTTTTTATAAGGTTTATAGGTCATTGCCATATTGCAACAGCATCCTCGATTATCCAGTTACCAAACGCGGAGATTATATAGGGTAGGCGATCTTTTACCGCAATTTAGTGATCCATTTAGTGATCAATTGGGCGAAATGGTGGGTTCAGGCAAGGCTGTTATAATCCGGCGACTATTTCTCAGGAAACCCTCTATATGATTGAGTCTGAATGATGCATCTGGCAAAATTAAAATGGCCTGTCCCAGCTTGGTCAAGCGATAAGCCGCCTGCCCGTCAATGGATATTGTTGATCTTGATCGGGGTGTTTTTGCTGATGACAGGGCTAAGTACCTCGGCAATGCGTACCGAGTCGCTGTGGTATGACGAAGTGTGGTCTACGATTTTCGCCGGGGGTGCACAGTATGGCCCGATCCCGATTGGCGAGACGATAAATCGCGTAGTGGCGGAGAAATCCGAGCGCAACCCACCCGGCTACTACATTCTGCTGAATCTGTGGGGGCGCGTCGTCGGTTGGTCGGAATTTGCGGGGCGGGTGCTGTCCCTGCTGGTCGGCTTGCTAGCGGTGGCATGGACATATCGCCTCGGCTACGCATTGGCTCCGCCGCAGACTCGCACCTCACGGATTGTGGTTGGCCTAAGTGCGGCTATCGCCCTTGCACTGTCAGCTTTTTTTATCGAATATGTCCATGAACTCCGCGCCTATGATTTGGCGGTGATGCTGACCGCCTTTACGGTCTGGGCATACTGGCATCTCGTGACGCTCAAGCGCGAACCCGGTTGGCTGTCGCAAATTGGTTTTGTGCTGGGCGTAACTGCTATGCTCTATACACACTACACCACCGTTTTTGTGCTGGTCGTGTTGGGACTGTATCATCTGTTGTGCGTACCCAAAAATCGCCGTTGGTGGCGAGTGGTCGTGCTCGTCATCATCAGCGGATTGGCGTTTGTCCCATGGGCGCAAACCCTGCTGCACGCTACCGCCAATGCTGTTGAAACCTTTCGCACCGTATCGCTGAACGCTGGACAGATTTTCGAGACGCTGGCGATAGTGTTCAGCAATCAGAGTGTGGCACTGTTGGCCTTGCTGATTGTGCTAGCGCTCGGCGTGCGAGGGCGTTCCGCCGGGGCAATCTGGTTTCTGGCAATCGGCGTATTTCTACTAGCAATCGTTGCTAATGTCTTTTTTCCGGTCATCCTGCATATCCGCTATGTGCTCGTGTTGTGGCCTTTGCTGGCGTTGGTCGTGGGGCTGGGAGTCGAACGGCTGTCACGGCTGGGCATTAGCCCGGTATGGGTACTAGTGATCTGGTTGGTAGCCGGAGTCTGGTACAGTCTCGATCCGGCCTACTACAGTGCCCACCACAATCCACGCTTGCCGTGGCGCAGTTTTAAGGCCGAACTTCAAACACACGGTCAACCTGACGATGTGGTCGCTTTCCATGCGCCTGTCGCGGTCTGGTTTCAGGGGCCAGAACTGACCCACTATATGTACGGGTTGCCGATGCGCTACAGCCTGATGGAAGATATTCCCGGCAAGCCCGATGACTACTTCCAGCAGGCGCAGCACTGGCTAGCCGATGCGCCGCGTGTCTGGGTGGGTGTGGATAAAACCACGCCGCCCACCTTCCGACTCCCTGAATTTGAACGGGTGCTAACGGCGGATTACAGCCATTGTCGCACGGTCTTCGATACCGCCGAAATGAGCTTCGATCTGTACGCACACCACCTGACCAATCCAGCCCTGCGTTTTGGCGATAGTGGAAATGCGGGTAGCGGGATCGGGATTTCGCTGCTCGAACCTTTGAAGGTCGAAGCCGACGGAACGTTATCGGTACTGCTAGCCACATCGCTGGCGGATAATGTGCTGCGTGATACCTACTCGATTGGGCTGCACGTGGTCGATGCTGCTGGCACTCTTAAAGCACAGTCGGATTTCGGGCTGCCGAACGAAGTGCAAGCGTGCCGTCCCAGCACCGTTTTGATCAACAGGCTATCGCCGGGTCAATATCACTTACTCATCACGGTCTACGATTGGCGAACGGGGAAGCCCCTGCCTGCCTTGATCGTCGCTAGTGGAACACATGGCGAACGGCTTGAGCTTGGGACATTTGCATTGCCCACGCCTTGACACGCTTTTGTGTGATGTATCGGCGGTGTTCCCGTTATGATAGGTTAGAGGAAGTGTGGCTATATTGCGGTCAATAGTGAGTCGAGTTGCAGGGTTAGTGTGTATTGTTTTTGTCGCTACCGTTTGTACTGTTATTCCTGTCGCCTTCGCTGCCCCAGTCGCCCAAGAACGCACTGTGTTTTTGATTCTGATGGAAAACCGTAACTGGTCAGCCATTAAAGGTAATCCGTCCGCGCCCTATATCAATAAAACCTTGCTGCCAATGGCCTCATACGCCGAGCAGTATTACAACCCGCCGCATGTTCACCCTAGCGAACCGAACTATCTTTGGCTGGAAGCGGGGACAGATTTTGGCATCCGCAATGACCTTGACCCAATAACGAATCGTCAAACCACTGCCGATCATCTGGTTACTTTGCTGGATCGTGCCGGGATCTCGTGGAAAAGCTATCAGGAGGGGATTAGCGGCAAAAAATGTCCGCTCGTGAGTTTGGGGCTGTACGCTGCCAAACACAACCCGATGGTCTTTTTCAATGATGTTACCGATTCTAATCGGGCAGACTCAGCAAACTGTATCGCCCATGTACGCCCCTATACGGAACTCGCGGACGATTCGCAGAATAATACCGTCGCACGCTACAACTTTATCACGCCGAACGAATGCGATGATATGCACAATATTGAGGGCTGTGCTAGCCTTGACCAGATCGCTAACGGCGATACATGGCTAGCGGCTGAGATCCCACAGATTATGGCTTCGACAGCATACCAGAACGGCGGGATTATCTTTATTACGTGGGACGAAGCAATAAGCGGCGATGGCCCTATCGGGATGATCGTGTTTTCCGCCAATGCCAAAGGCAGCGGCTACTCGAACACAATCCCGTATACGCATAGTTCAACCTTGCGAACCATTCAAGAGATTTTCGGTGTGACCCCGCTGCTGGGCGATGCTGCAAATGCTACCGATCTCAGTGATCTGTTTGCGGTGTTCCCATGAACTATTGTGAGATTTCAAAATCTCAGGGACAAAGTAGGGTAGTGTTCGTAAATTTGGCAGCGTTTGGCAGCAGTTTTCATAGACTTGGCAGTGGAACGGGGCGTATTGTGGAACCATATTGATAAACCTAAAGGAGTGTTTCACTATGGCTACTGCAATTCGTGTTCAACCTTCCATGCCCAACCTACTTCGTATCGCGCTACGTGCTGACGGCATCGTCGAGATCGTATTCGGGATTATCGGGATTGTCGATGCTGAACTAATCGACACATTCTCGAAAGCCAATCTGGGTTTCTCTCTTGGCAGACCAGCTGTGGTTATCAGCAGTGCAATACTGCCCCTGTACGGGGTAGCCTTGCTCTGGACTGCTGCCCGCCCGACGATCTCCACACAGCAAGCCATGATCCCCATCACCATAAACGCGGTATCCGGCGTGATCACCATCGCGCTGCTGGTGATGGGTTGGTCGAAGTTCACGAACGAGGGTCGTTGGGCAATCTTTGTGTTAGCATCGGTTGGGGATTTCGCCATTCTTCAGGCTTATGGTCTATACCGTCAACGCAAACTCAACTAGCTATAGCGGAGCCGGGGCTATTCCCCTCGGCTCCTAACCACTACCTTACTCTGGCTGCTCCTCTTGTCTCAACCGCTCGATCAGGGTGTCTAGCCAATCGAGTTCCGCTTGTAATGCCCGCCGCTGATGCTCTAGCACCGCCTACGCGCCGATATTCGACTTCCACCATTCACAGGCTTCGGCGGCACGGTGTGCTTGCGCCTGAATCGCGATCCATCGTTGTTCAAGTGCCTGTCGAACCTCGGCGTGGGGCAGATGGGTTAATCCAACCCCTACCCCAAGATCATAGTCGAAGCGTTGGTGCTCCGTCGAAGCCAGCGAAGCGTGAATCAGGGGCAGCGGTATGCGCTGAACCTGAGTGAGCAAGGGTTGCCTTGGTCGGACTGGACAGCGCTGCGGGTGGTTTCCACCAGCGATACCCTCGGTGAACATTGGGTGGTCGTGCGTTGCCCCGTGACCGAACCACCGGACGCCTATCCAATGCCGATAGTACCACCCCGCTGGACGTGCTAGCTCAGGTCGGGGGATCGCGCTACGAGGTCGAGCATCTCTTAGAAGAAGCCAAAGGCAGGGCTGGCTTAGGTCAGTAGGAAGTCGACCATGGGCCTTCATGGTATCCCCCACATGACCCTCGCTCTGCTGGCGCATACTTGGTTGACCGTGTTACGGCATCAGGATGCTCAAAAAAAGTTCCCGCCCACTGCCCTTTCTGGCGGCTACTAAGTCTCGCTGAATTGGTGTGCTTACTCAAATATCGCTTGGCCTACCCCGCCCCTTGGCAGTGCCTTTCGCTTGGCTTGGTGGTCATGGCGACGGGCCAAACGTATGACCGCTATTCGTTCTCGCTATCGCCATGAGCCAACCGTACTCCACTGGTTGCGCTTTGCTTTTCAACTCCGGTTGTAGAAATAATCAGACTCACCCGCTGCACCACGGCGACGAATTGACTCTTGGCACTTTGTCTATCGTGGTCGAGTTCGAGCCGCGTAAAAAACCGACTGCGCCACTCAATGCTGACAAGGCGACTCAGGCATTTGGCTACAAGCCAATGGCCCCTAAAAGCCCATCTGATAGCACTTCCTTAACAAATAATGAGTCCTCTCCCACCTCCGATTCCCATAACGTCGAAGAACGCAACGATGATAAAAGTTAAGAAGGGCAGGACTGGTCTTAACGCATCTCCACGAATGAGCAGGTGTTTACTGCACAAACCCTTTCTAAAAAATTTGTGAATTTATTTTTGTACGCAATTTGAATTTGGACTGATTATGCGTATTTCAGATTTGAAATAAAAGTGTTAATATTGTATAGAGCCTTAATTTTTATTTGACAATCAGGGCGATTCATGATAAATTGTTGACCAATATCATAGGCTAACTGATGATTCAGTTCACTGTTAGGGGTAGAATGTGGTCTGGTAAATATACTCAAGCCTATGAGGTTTTTTTTGCCCCATACCAGACTTATGTTACCGATCTAGGGTGTAAGGAGGAATTTCACCCAATGTCCGAAAATCGCACGAATGGTACTGTCAAATGGTTTAGCCGAGTCAAGGGCTATGGTTTTATTGAGCCTGAAAATGGCGAGAAGGATGTTTTCGTCCATTATTCAGCCATCATTGGCGAAGGCTACCGTAATCTCGAAGAAGGCCAGCGCGTAGAGTTCAGTGTTGAGGAAACCGGCAAAGGCCCTCAGGCTGTGAATGTCCATGCGATTGGAACGCCAGAAAAAGCCGACAGCTAGATCGCGTTGAATCGCTGTAACGCTTCATCTTCAACGTAGTAGAACTGAATATGACCAACCTGCCCCCGCTACTGACGGGGGCTTTTGTTTCGGGGTAAATACATCGATATTTATGTATCCGTTGGCAGTCGAAATTCAACAACTGCCAATGGATAGATAAGGTTTAAAACAGACAGGAGCCAAGCCACCGCAGCGTATTTACCGTGCGCGAGTGACTAGACCACACTGGCCTTACTGAAAAAGACTTTGTTTGCGTGAATGTCTTGCTTTTCGCCTATAATTTCAAATGTCTCTACACAGAGAATGTCCTCTGATGAACGCCCAATCATGACCTCAACGTTTCCCGGTTCAACCACAAAGTTCAGATCTCGATCATAAAACCCTAGTTGATTCACCGCTAAACGGAAAGAAACCGTTCGCGTTTGACCCGGTTCAATGGTCACGCGCTTAAACGCTTTAAGTTCTTTGACCGGACGGGTTATATATGAGACATTTTGCCGTATGTAAAGTTGAACAACTTCGTCCCCTGCACGTTCACCTAAGTTGGAAACATCAATCTGAATAGTGACTTCCTCACCAGCACGGGCTGAAGGCGGCTCAAGATGCATATTGCCGAACCCGAATTGGGTATAGCTCAGGCCATAGCCGAAGGGATAGAGAGGTTTAGCACTCGTTTCGACATAATCTATCTTCCAGTACGATTGTCCCCCAGATGGACGGTGTCCGTAAAAGATTGGAACCTGACCAACTGAGCGTGGCACTGTAATGGGCAGCTTGCCACCGGGGTTGAAATCGCCAAACAAAACATCAGCGACGGCATTTGCGCCTTCTTCTGCGGGAAACCAAGCTTCAACGATGGCAGGCACCGACTCAGCCATCCAATCTAGACTGACTGGCCTACCATTGACCAACACTAGCACAATGGGCGTTCCAGTGTCATAGATCGCCTTAACAAGCTGGCTTTGCACCCCCGGCAAGCTTAGAGCGGCGCGATCACGCGCTTCGCCACTGGAGCAATCATCGGTCAGTCCAGCTTTGTCGCCTACCACGATGATGGCAAGTTGCGCTTGGCGAGCGACCTCAACGGCTTCCGCAAAACCCTCAGTTGAAGGGTCCATCACTTCGCAGCCTTTTGCATAAGTGATCTTGGTGTTAGCGCCGACTTTTGCGCGAATAGCCTCTAAGACACTGATGGCATTAATAAAATCTCCGACAGCTTGAATATTATCTGGCAACGGCATATTGAACACATTGTTCTGATTGAGTTCGCGCAATGTCTCCATATGTGCAGGGTAAGAATAATCACCGAATAAATTACGCACACTGTCGGCATTTGGGCCAATAACGGCGATTGAACCTACATCCTTTTTCAGTGGCAGCAGGTTTCCTTCATTCTTCAAGAGCACAATAGACTTTTGCGCGATCTGTCGTGCCAGTTGCCGCTGTTCAGCCGTATCGAACGCGACTTCGCCAACCGGAACATAAGGATTTTCAAAGAGGCCAAGGGCGAACTTTTGCGACAGCACACGACGAACAGACACATCGATCTGAGTTTCCGATATTTTGCCCTGCAAAACTGCTTCGCGTAAAGGATTACCATAGCAGTCGGTAAACGGCAGTTCAACATCTATCCCAGCGTCAAGTGCAAGATCCGCTGCTTCAGCTTCGCTGCGGGCTACATGATGGTATTCCATCAGCATCTTGATCGCGAAGTAATCTGAAACCACTGTACCGTCAAAACCCCATTCTTCACGGAGAATCTCGGTGAGCAGTTCTTTTGAACTGCCGCAGGGAACACCGTCAAGCTCATGATAAGCATTCATCATCGAGGCAAGTTTCGATTCGTGGACTGCTGCCTCAAAGGGGAATAAATACACTTCGCGCAGTTCACGCCAGCTAAGATGTGGGGGTGCCCAGTTCATGCCGCCTTCGGACATGCCATAGCCGACAAAATGCTTTCCCGTCGCTACAATGCCTCGTTCCAAGTTATCCGTCTGAATCCCATTGATATAGGCCACACCGAGACTTGCGATCAAATAGGGATCTTCCCCGAAGGTTTCCTCAACACGCCCCCATCGTGCATCACGTGCCACATCCAGCACAGGAGCGAGGGCATGATGTGACCCCACTGACCGCATTTGAGTACGAATCACACCTGCCATCATCTCGACAAGTTCCGATTCCCATGTACTAGCGACACCAATGGCCTGTGGAAAAACCGTTGCGCCACGTGCCATGTAGCCGCTGCAACATTCTTCGTGGATCACGGCTGGGATGCCTAACCGAGTATTCTCAATCAGGAATTTCTGAATGGCGTTTGCCACTGCGGCGCTCTCAGCCGGGGTTACATTACTCGATCCCCCTAGGCGCGTGATCTGACCGATGCCATTTTGAAACAGCTTTTGAGCTTTCGCAGGAGCAAATGTTGTTCCGTCCAGAACTTCATAACCCCAGCAACTTCCCAACTGAGCAATTTTTTCATCAAGGGTCATTTTCGCCATCAAGGCGGATACACGCGCTGCAACAGACTGGGTTGCATCCATGTCTATATGGGCTGTCATCAAATTTAGCGCAGGAAACCCCGATCTTTAGATTTGGGGAGGAATGCGCCTACTCCTTTCCATTGGCTGGACGGACAAAGGAGGGGTCTTTACCGTTGCGGGTCAGGCACC
Organism: Chloroflexota bacterium; assembly: GCA_040007395.1. Lineage (GTDB taxonomy): Bacteria > Chloroflexota > Anaerolineae > Aggregatilineales > UBA2796 > DATGFK01. Next base: position 29,147 of record JBDTVG010000150.1, on the reverse strand, counting down.
CCCAAACCTGTGGTGAAGTTACCTCCACCGTCTCCGCTTGCGCGGGTCATGGTCTCCTCGACAAAGTTAGCGGTCAGTACTTTCCCGAACTCGCACTGGCTTCAACCCCGTATGCCTGTTTAACGAGTAGGTTCTAGCGCTTCAGGCTGGAGCAGCACCCGAAGGTAGGTCTTGAACACTTGCCGCTAACGTAGCCCGATAGGATTCCTCCTCTGGCTGAGTCTGGTCAGCGCCGGACTTGTCTTCACAAGCCCCTCGCTTTAGTGATGGGGTGGCTGACTACAGATTATCCTTTGAGTTCGCCGCCGGTTAACCCAGTGACAATATATTTTTCGGCAAACAGGTAAAAGAGAATTGCGGGAATAACCAAGAGCGTCACATACGCCATGATTCGGGCAAAGTCGGTAGAGTACTTACCTTGGAACTGTTGGATGCCAAGCGTTAGAGGCCACAATTTCGGATCATTCAAAACCAAATAAGCGACGAAGTAGTCATTCCACGCGGCGATGATTTGGAGTACCGCTACCGCCGTCAACGCTGGACGTGCCAGTGGAAGTAAGATATGAATGAAGAAACCCCATGTTGTACAGCCGTCTATATAGGATGCATCTTCCAACTCATTGGGGACATGAATAAAGAATCCGCGTAAAATTACCACACTCCCCGGCAACCCAAAGGCGACTAACGGAAAGATCACACCCCACAGGCTATTGATCAGTTTCAGCGAACGGATCTGGAGAAAGATTGGTAAGATGGCAATGACGATGGGGAACAGCAGTCCCAGCGACAGGACATTGAACAAAAATCCACGTCCACGAAACTGGACACGGGTAAACACAAAGGCTAGCAAGCTGGACAGGATAATGTTTAGCACGGTAACAGCCACTGTGATGAACAAGCTATTTTTCATCAAATTCCAGAATATAGGATCGAGCAGAATGTCCAAATAGTTCGCCCATTGGATACCCTGTGTCGGCAGGCCAAACGGTGTCGTGAGGAATTCCCCATTGGTTCTGATACTGCCGAGTACAGCCGTTAGGACTGGACTCATCACTATCAAACTAACCACAATTAGAATGAGATATTTCAAAGCGGTGTTAAACGTAGATCCCAATCGTAATGTCATCTTTTTACCCGCCTTTTAGATAGCTTCGGGAGAATAGTCTCGCCGAAGGACAATGCGTTGATACCCGATGGAAAAGACAAGCGTGATGGCAAAGAGGATCACTGCAATTGCGCTGCCGAAGCCCAACTGGAATTGCTGGATGCCAACCTTATAAAGATAGGTGGCGATCACTTGGCTGGCATTGGCAGGACCACCTAGAGTCATTACCTGAATAATCACGAACTGTTGAAACGATCCCAACACCGACAAAAACACAGTCAACCGAATGGTGCTGCCGAGTAGCGGTAGAGTGATATATTGCAGTACATGCCGCTCAGTAGCGCCATCGACGCGGGCAGCTTCTTCCAAGTCTTTGGGAATATTTTGCAGTCCTGCCATATACAAGATCATGTGGAAGCCAACGTATTTCCAAGTAATCACGGCAAAGATGCCGAATAGAACAATTTGCCGATCCGCTAACCACGAGATGGGGGTAAAGTCCGGTATCAGGCTCCCCAGCGCCACATTCGCCAAGCCGTTAACGGGTTTCCACACATATAACCAGATAAGTGCAGCGATAATTTCAGAAAATATGTAGGGGACGAATAACACGGCTCGAAATATTCTACGTCCCCATAGGTCGCCACGTCCCAAGATTAGTGCTAATCCGAGCGCTAGTGGAAGTTGGATTATCAGGGATAGCGACATGATGAGAAAACTGTGTTTAACTGATTCTTGAAAAATCGAGTCGTTGAATAACCTAGTATAATTGTCGCCGCCGATGAATTCGGTTAACGGTCCCAAGCCGTTCCACTTGTACAAACTCAAGGGTAGAGATTGGGTGATGGGCCACAAAAGAAAAAGTACGAAAACCAACATGCCGGGAAGCAAAAATGCTGTGATTAGCAGTGTGTTGTTCGCTCCCGGACGCTGCCTCTCGTTTCCTGATTTTTCTCGTTTCCTTGGAAGTACCCGTACCCGAATTGCGGACATAGAATATTCTCTTTAATAAGCCGTCGAAACAGATTTTGGTTTCTCTTGCAGAAATTGCAAAAATATTTTGTTGTAGATCTATGAAGATACTACATATCATTTTGGGCAGTTGGAACAATTATGTTCCAACTGCCCAACTAATTACGTTAGATTACTTACTGGCAAGTTCAATCTTGGCGCTGTCTTCAACCATCTGTGCAGCTTGTTCAGGAGTAGTCGTCCCTGCAAACACTCCTTCAGCAGCATCGAGAATGCTTCCAGCCAACGCCGGGGGCAGGAACTGGTCGTAGTAAAGTTGGAAGTATGGAGCCGCGTCGCGAGTCTTGACAATAGCACTTAGGACTGGGTCCTTGGCGATTGCTTCGTCCGCACCCTTGACGGTAGGAGGAACCGTGATTGCATACTTAGCATCGCCACCTGCAATCTGATTTTCTTTCGAGGTTACGAATTTCAGGAAGTCAACGGCTGCATCGGGTGCGTTCTTGCCGACAGCGAAGCCGTCACCACCGCCGAAGACATCGGTGGGATTGCCCTTGCCACCGTCAATGGCGGGGAAGGGGAACCAGCCGAGGTCGGCACCAAGACCATCTTTGTTAGAACTGTTGTCTTTCTGTGCACCGGGCGACCATTGACCCATCAATTCCATCGCCGCTCCACCATTGCCCATGATATTTTCCGCGTCTGGGTAAGCTGATGCGAGGAAGCCTTCTTGGAAGGCGTTCAGGTCAACCAATTCTTTGAGATCTGCGAAGGCCTTGACGAAGGGCGCATCGGTGAAGGAACCCTTACGGGTGTATGCGGCGAGGAAACCTGCCTCACCAGCTTCACGGGTGGCTAGATAACCGTACCAAAAGTGACCGGGCCACTTGTCTTTTTCGCCGATGACGATGGGAGTGATCTTGGCAGCCTTGAGCGCTTTTACAGTAGTCAGTAGCTCTGCCCACGTGGTTGGAGTCTTTTCTGGATCGAGACCTGCCTTCTTGAACAAGGCTTTGTTGTAGAACATACCGACTGCACCCCAGTCGAAGGGCACACCATAATATTCGCCATTTTGACCATACAGTTCAAGTGCGGCCTTCGCTGCAAAGGAGTCTTTCCAGTCGCCTTTGAGTTCAGGAGCGATATTGCGGGTCAGGCCAGCCTTGGCATAATTCCACAGCACACCACCACCCCAGCTCCAGAAAATATCCGGGGGATCGCCAGCTTGCATGGCGGTTGCCAATTTGGCTTTGTAGGCTTCATTTTCTAGCCCTAGGATTTCAAAAGTAACATTGGGGTGAGCCTTGGTATAGGCATCCGCCATACCTTGCCAGTAGCCAGCCTTGACGGTATCAGTGGTTTCGTGCCACCACTTAATAGTTACTTTGTCTTGGGCAGAAGCAATTCTGCCTGAAAAGACACCGGCAGCGACCATCGCAAACATAACGATGGCTGTGATAAAACGATAACTTTTACGCATAGTCCCGAACTCCTTAAATTGATAAAACGCACTTCTATTTTCGTAGGTGAAACGCAGATTCTTTTGTGTATGTGCTCCTTTCGTCCTCTCACTGAGACCGAGTTTTTGCCTCGTGGCGAACACGGCCTGTCGATTCTCGAATAATCAATTCAGTAGGTAATTCTCGCCGCATCGTGAGGGCTGTATGTCCTTCGAGCAGCGTCACCAGCAATTCAAGGGCAGTCTCGCCCATCGCCGCCATCGGTTGACGAACGGTTGTCAACGGCGGGTAGGTGTGCGATGCCATCTCAATATCATCAAATCCGACAATCGAGATGTCCTGACCAATAGTCAAACCAGCGGCTTTCGCAGCATCCATCACACCCAGTGCCATCACGTCGTTTGAAGCGACAATAGCCGTAGGTGGTTGCCGTAATTGAAGGAGTCGTTGGGCTTGTTGAAAACCCGCTAGCTGGGAAAAATCGCCTTCACCGATCAGTTCGGGATCAAAGGGCCGACCGACTTCGGCAAGCCCGTCCTGATAACCTTGCAACCGATCCTGTGAGCAGGCGATGTCCATGCGTCCTGTAATAAACCCAATACGGTGATGACCGAGCGCAAAAAGATGCCGCATAGCATCAAGTATCCCTTTGCGATTGGTGGCTGTAACACTCGGTTCATTTTCCGTGCCGCTGTGGTGGTCGATAATGACATAAGATAGATTGTGTGTTTTCAAATCATTAACAATGTTTTCATAATCGAGCGGGACAACCATCAAAACACCATCAACGAGCGCATTGCTTAACAACGAAAGGTAGTAACTCGTTCGCTCGGTATGATTGATCGACCCCTGTGTATAAAGCATCAGGCCATAATTAAGACGCTCGGCAGCGCCCGATACACCGCGCAAAATTTCGCCCATATAAGTTGTCGTAATGTCAGGAATAAGCAAAGCAATTAACTTTGACCAGCTAGGGCGCGAACGAAAATTGAGATTGGGCACGTATCCCAGTTGTTGGACGGCTTCGAGAATACGTGTGCGTGTTTTCTCGGAGACACCATCCTGACCATTAAGTACCCGCGACACGCTCATTTTTGAGACATGAGCAAGTTGCGCCACATCAGCGATAGTTACGTTTGTTTTGTCCACTTTATCGTCACGTTGTGCTACGTTACTGTAACGTAATTTATCATAGCTTAACAAAATTAGCTTGTCAAGCAATTCCATTGCCGCTTTTTAGAAGCAAACTGCGATCATTGTAGTTGGTAGTCAAACCAGCCGTTAAGACGGGGCGGGATCATCTCTGGGCGCGCCTACAGACACAATACAATTATGCTTCGCAACTTTTTGAAACAAATCTTTTCCGGCAAAATTTGGGACTTGTGTCCCAATCATGTCAGGACAGTAGTCCCATGACAGCAGTGGCTAGGCGGTATTATGCTAAGTTCTATACAATGAATGGAAAGTTTGCAATGGATACTGACACATCGGCATTTACCCTATGTTACGCAGTCGAGGGCGGCACATTCTGTACGGTGCCTCTCACCAGTCGCCCACTCGTGCTTGGTTCGGCTCCACAGGCCGACCTTCAGATCCCCTCCCGGTTTGTCGCCCCCCAGCATCTTCAAATCGTGGTTCGCAGTAGTTGTGTCTATCTAACGGACCTCGGAAGTTATCACGGCACTGTCATCAACGGACGCAGACTCTCCTCTAGACAACCTTTTGAATGGTATCCCGGCGACACTTTGTATTTGAACGATGTTCAGCTTGAATTGATTGACCGTAACGCACGCATCGAACCAATTCCAATTCCGACCCGTATGACAGTTGATGCGCCGGAATCCATATCCAACGAAAAGGGTAATCCGTTCAAAGCGTTGTTAGCTGTCAAATCTTTTGCACGACATTTACACAGGGCATAGCCACTTAAGTTTAGGAAAGGCGAAATATGGGCCACAGCACTACCAGCAATAGCCTGCTTTTCCGTGAAATTATCGCGGTTGACGGGAAGGGTATCACTTATAGCGGGCAGATTAGTATGAAGCGGGTGCTGACGATTGGTGCGGGTCCGCAAGCCGATCTCAGGCTAAACGGAAAGAGCATTCTCCCGATCCATGCTGACTTGCTCATGACGGAAACCAACGAAGTCTTGATCGTCAATCTGGGTAAGTCGGCAAGTTTGCTGTTAAACGACACACCAGTGGCGACTTTTGTACCTCGTCAGTGGCGCTCTGGCGATGTGGTTAAGGTTGATGGCTATACGCTGTGTTTTGCGGAGGATATTGCCGGCAGCTCTCGCGGGAGTAAAAAGCTCAACGCACAACGTCGCGTGAATGCCATCAATGGCTCGGAGCCAGTAGATCGCAGCCACAGCACAACCGCCGCTATTCTGACCGATGCTCAAGCTGGCTACGATACTAAAACAGACAGCGCTGCACAGGGTGCGATGGTTTTGACTGCCCCGAAACCCATGCAATTGGCAGAATTGACAGATCCGTACAGTACCGACGGAATTCTACCAGCGCACTCCATAGACAAAACCGAACTGACCACATGGCGACCCACGCCGCCCGAACTATCCTTGAAGCGAACAGGCCGAGACATTCGCTCCGACGCTGACCTTGAAGCGGTAGGTGCTACGGAAGGCGATTACCACCCGGAACGGCATGTTGGCTCCTTGCTCAAAACGGTGCGATCAGCAAGCCTGCCCGCCAACCAAACGGTCGATCCTGTCGTGGTTAGTGGCAAGACATTACGCAAAGTATGGAACTATCAGGGTCGCTTGAGTGCGCTGCTGTCCATCAACCCTGTCAATGTAGTGTTGGGCGAACGTATCCGCGTACTACTTTCGGTACGCAATGAATACAGCCACACCGTTAACTTACAACTCATTGTGGCGGGTCTGCCTAGTGACTGGCTGATCCTCTCTGCGCCTACACTGACGCTTGCTCCCGGCGAAATCCGCGCCGTCGATCTGGTCTTGCAGACACAACCGACCCTCCCGGCCACGAGCTTGGAGGCTGTGCTATATCTCAACGATCTGGCGGTTTCGCAGATTATGATCAGCTTGCCGCTCAAACTTGTTTTCAAGAACGCCCCTGATCTGGTCGGTTGGCTAGACCCAGCCCATCTCAGTGATTCCCGCCCAACTTATTTGCATTTGCAAAACCATACTCAAGAAGCTGCCCAAATATTCATCAACGGACAATGCGCTCCCGGCAGTGGTGTGTTTGTCATTATCACCCACCCTTGGATCGAACTGCCGCCGGGACAAATGATCAGAATCCCGATTCAGTTCGATGTGCGACAGCGCCCCGTATTGAAGAGTCGGAGCTATTTCTTCTGGGTGTCTGCGACCCAAGGGACTCGTGCGCCGTTGGACTATGCAGGCACGATCCGAGTCCGCCCACATTTGCCGAGGCTAGCCTAATCCTATGTAAAAAATTCACCTTGCGCTACGATCTAAGTTAAGGATCAGAGTGTGCAAGGTGAATTATGCGGTTCCCGATATATCTGGCGCACGGGGCGCTTGGCATCGCCGACGAAGCGACAGTAGTCGTTATCGGGGCGGCGATTGTGGCCTATATGTTGGTCATCTGGATCGGAGATCGCCACGCCGGGAAAGATGGCGACGATGAGTCCTCACCAGACGACGATCCACCAGAACTCCCGCCAGACTGAATCCACTGCTGATTATCAAACGGGGCGAAGTGCTTTGCGGCGATAATTCACAGCAAACCGCCAACACGCCGTAACGCCGATCCCCAATGTGACCGACCACGGCGCTGCCAATAGCAAATAGTAGCGCTGCCACGGCAGCGGTGTGAGCACAAACACTTGCCCGACGGTCAAAATTAACGTACCTAAAAACAGGATCTGCGGCGGTTTTCGCACCCACAACAGCGCTATCACGCCGACTGCTAGCAATGGATAAACCACGATACCGAAGCGATCCCAGACGATCCCGCCCCACGGCGACTGGCTGTAGGCGGCAATCTGAGTGCCAATCCATGCTGCCCAGTCGGCTTTGTCCTCGAAGTACTGCGCCTCGCCAAACGGGTAGCGTACCAACGCCGTGATACGATCCCCGTTATTTGTCCAGCCGCCGAAGATGTCTACTTGCACTTTTAGAATGCCCGCCCGTAAGCCCGCGACATAGGCAGGCATTCGCAGCGGTTGGCTCCACCATGCCGGATTGATCGCCATAAAGATTGTTAGCGCTAGCAACCCCGCGACAAACGCATAACCCACTGTTCGCAGCAGATTGCGCCAACTCAAGATCAGCAGCATCACGCCGATAGCAGCGATCACCAACAGCAAACTATGCTTGGCTCCGATGCAAAAGCCACTGGCTGCCCCAAACCACAGCCAACCGATCCATAGGCTGCGAGCGCCATCACCGCGTTGGAGGCGGCGTGCAATCCCTACTCCAGCAAGCAGGATTAAGGTAATCGCCAACGCCGTCGCTCCTTCGAACATGGCGCGGCGACTATTGAGCAGCAGCGCGGGCAAGGTCGCGTAAACAAATGCACCGATCCATGCCGTGCTGCGTCCGCCAAGCTGTTTACTGATGGCAAACACAATTGCCACGCTCAAGGCCAGCATCAACGTTGAGGAGAGACGGGCGGCAAAACGCATCGCCGGAGTCGGGATGTGTCCATGCGCCTGATTATCGTTGTAGTCTGCCCCCCAAAACCAAGGATCGGTAATGTCGTGGATAGTCAGACCCGCTAGAGTCCAAGCTACGCCAATCGCATATTTGGAGATCACGCCGTTTTCTAGCCGGAACTCCTGATCGTTCGACAGGCGCGGATCAGTAATTCCCTCGCGGTACAGCACTTGCGGGAGATCGTGCTGCACAGTCAGCAGATACCAATCTTTGCTCATGTAAATGATTGTGGCTTCGTCGCCATGAAAGGGGGTAAGCATCATACCTGCCAGCACGTAGAGCACCAGCAGTCCGACGTAGAGAGAGTCTATCAGCTTTTGTCGCGAGGCAGGAGTCATTGAAAATACCGCATAGCACAGCTAACCCTGTGTTACGGTTAGCTTTTCCCAACGAGGCCATGATTATGCTCAAAGTGGGAAGGATCGCAACAATCAGGGTTATCAGGGGGGCAAGCAAAGGTTATCAGGCAAGTAGTACGGTACCGAGAGACGGGTTAGTCAAGCCCTAACCGTTGGTATCCATACAATGCATATTTTAGGGAACTATAGCGCACATCTGCTGAATTATTGACGTTTTCGATAATCGCGATTTACTGCACTTTCCCCCAACCCCCGCCGCCCGGAGTCTCGATAATCACCTGATCGCCCGCGTCGACAGTGCCAGTATATTTGCCGCTAAGAATCGTTTCCACGCCATGATGCACCAGCTTGTTCACGCCGCGTTGACCAGACTTGCCGCCTTGCAAGCCATAGGGCACACCGATACGTCGCTCACTATTGATCGTCACTGTCGCGGGAACGAGAAATTCATAGACCCGTCGGATTCCTTCGCCGCCCGTGTGTTGACCCATCCCGCCCGATCCACGCTGCAAACTGTACTCAGTCACACGGACAGGTAAACTCTGCTCCAACGCTTCGACGGGCGTATTGTGTGTGTTGGTCATATGGCTTTGCCGTCCACTTAGGCCATCGGCGGTTGGCCCCGCGCCATGTCCGCCACCGATGGTTTCATAATATACAAACGCCTGTCCATTGACCGTGCCGCCGAAGGTGATGTTGTTCATAGTCCCCTGACTTGCCGCCGGAATACGATCTGGCAGCGCTAAGGCCAACGCACCGAGAACCACATCCACGATCCGCTGACTCGTCTCTGTCGTGCTGGCAACCACTGACGCGGGAAAATCGGGATTGAGCAGACTGTGTGCTGGAGTCGTGACGGTCACAGGCTGGAAGCAACCATGATTAACCGGAACGTCATCGCTTGCTAGCAGTCGCACACAATACCATGTTGCCGAACGGACTATCGCCTCAACTGCATTTAGATTGCCGACCACTTGTGGAGCGCTTCCCTCGAAATCGACGTGCATCTGCGATCCCTTGACCGTGATATGGGCGCGGATCGGGATGCGATATTCGCGCTGACCATCGCCTTCAAGAGCATCCTCAAACGTATAGTCACCATCAGGAATCGCAATGATCACAGCTTCGGTCATACGCTGCGAGTAATCCATGAGAGCGCTGGCGTGTTCCTCGACCTGTGCCGCACCATGCGATTCGATAAGCGAGAGCAGCCGCCGTTCTCCGACCCGGTGTGCCGCTAATTGCGCTTCTAGATCGCCTATCCGTTCGTGCGGCGCACGGCTGTTAGCGGTGATCAGATCCAGCACGCCCTGATTACGCACCCCCGCGTCGATCACGCGGATAGGTGGGATAATCACGCCTTCCTGAAAAAGCTCGGTACTCAGCGGCAGCGATCCCGGCGACATCCCGCCGACATCGGCATGATGGGCGCGGCTGGCGACGAAAAAACGTATTGTGCCTTCGATGAAGATCGGTGAAACCATCGTAATATCGGGCAGGTGAGTCCCGCCGCGATACGGATCGTTGAGAATAATCACATCGCCGGGACGGAAAGTAGCGAAGGCTTGCACCGCATTCTCGACAGAGGCGGGCATACTCCCCAGATGGACTGGAATATGCGCCGCCTGTGCCACCATTCGCGCTTGTCCATCGAACAAAGCGCAGCTAAAATCCAGCCGTTCGCGGATATTAGGGCTAAAGGCAGCACGCTGCAAAGTGACACCCATTTCCTCCGCAACAGAGGCAAATAAGTTCTTGAAGACTTCAAGGCTAATCGCGTCTACAGTCATGCTGGAATTATGTCTATATTGCAGCTACTGCACGCCCACCAATTCGACTTCGAAGATCAGTGTCGCGTTGCCGGGAATAACCGGTGGGCGACCTTGCGGCCCATACGCCAAATTCGGCGGAATCGTCAAGCGGCGTTTGCTGCCGATGGTCATGCCGACAATGCCCTCATCCCAGCCCGGAATCACGCTGCCCGCGCCAAGTTGAAAGGGGAATGGCTGGTTACGATCATAGGAACTGTCGAACTTTGTACCATCTTGGAGCGTGCCTATATAGTTGACCGCAACCGTTCTGCCGGGACGGGCCTCAAAGGTTCCCTTGCAGATCACCAAATCCTCGTACTGCAACCCCGAAGCCGTTGTGATTACCTGACCCGTACCTTTATCGCAAGTTGGCGCGGCGGGCGTAGCAGTGGCGGCAGGTACAGGAGCACACGCCACCAACGAAAGAACCGTTATCGCCAACGCCAGTGTTGGAAGAAGCGCGTGGACTCGTTTCACAGAAATTTCCTTATGTCTGAATAGACCCACATAGGCGGCTGATCATGACACGCATCGCGGCGCTTCACAAGTGGTATAAGAGAGCAGCTTTGTGAGAAACTTACGCTTAATAAGCGGAAAGGACGTGCTTGGCCGGGATCATCGCGGCGAAAATGTCTAGCAGCCGATCCGCGATACGAGGCCACGCATATTCCTGAGCCACTTCGCGGGCATTGTTGCCGAGTTGTTGACGTGTTTCGGGCTGTTCAAGGATCACGCGGATCTTGGCGGCGAGGGCTTGCGGATCACGCACAGGCACATGGTAGCCATTGTAGCCATCGCGCACCAGATAGGCCAACCCGCCAACCTCGGAAGCGATCACGGGCGTACCACTTGCCATTGCTTCCAACGCCACCATACCGAAGCTCTCATAGTCGGAGGGCATGATCAGCGCTTCGGAGGCAGAATAATAGTAGTTGAGCGTGTCCTGATCCTTCGCACCGAGAAAGACGACTAACTCACCCAAGCCCATTTCCGTTCGCAGCGCCTTGAGCCGTTCCATCTCTTGGCTGTCATCGGTTGTGGGGTCAGGGTCACCACCGATAATAGCTAGCGATAAATTATCGACCAACTGCGGCGCATCGCTTTTGATAATCGCCATTGCCTTGAAGATCATATCGATGCCTTTAAGCGGTTCGAGCCGCCCAACAAACAGCAGCAGCTTTTGATCGGGGTGCAGCCAAATCGCCCGCTTTGCCGCCTCTGCTGGGATAGGCTTAAAGCGCGTGAGATCTACGCCGGGGGGGACGACTTCGATAGAATGGCGGTTGGCTCGGTACAGCCACAACATCTGGGCGCGTTCGGCGGGAGTCGCCGCGATCAGCTTATCCGCCCACGACATGATGTCAATCTCGTTGAAAGTCCGCAAACTTACTGGAACTTCAGCGGGATCGCTGGGGTTGTGGGCTATCCGATCCTTCATCATGCCAAGCGTATGGAAAAGCTGCACGACAGGGATTCCCCACGCCGTTCGCAGTTCATGAGCAACGACACCACTCAGCCAGTAATGGCTGTAGATCAGGTCGTAGTGAATCGCCTCTTCTTCGGCAAAAGCCAACACGTTGCTGACAAATTCCGGCAAATACGGGTAGATCTGGTCAGGATCAAGCGTCACTTCTGGGCCGCATGGGATATGGATCACACGGGCATTTTCGCCCAATGTCTGGTTAATCGGGGGGATGCAAGGATTCTGACTACGGGTAAAGACATCAACCTTGATGCCACGCCGACCAAGTTCTCGGCTCAATTCACGGACATAGACATTCATGCCACCTGTTTTCTTGCCGCCAAGCACAGCCAATGGGCAGGTGTGGACACTTAACATTGCGATACGACGTATAGGAACAGTCACAGATACAGCCATAGAGTCTCGTTTCATCATCATTAAAAAATGACGCTGTGCGACTACCTAGTCTTACAGGTGATTTGGCAAGTCTTACGATAGAGATTGCAGTGTCGCTTCAAGCATCAGCACAGATCGATCTTGCCCGCCCATCCGATACTTGTATTCCTCGTTGCCCTGCAAAAAATCAAACTCCGAGCGACCCTTTGAGATCGCATATTGGATGTTGTAGATAAGCAAGATAATCCCGGCGCTGAGATGGGAATAGCTGCTTGGCAGTAGGCCAGAATTGTAGACCAAAATACGGTTGTTGTAATCAAAGTTGAGATAGGTCGCCACAGCAGTATCCTTCACGGTCAGGAACGAAAGCTGCAACCATCCACAGGCCGCCAAACGGGGCATAACCGTTTTGAAGAATGCTTTATGGTAGCTTTCACCCAAAAACTTGGCTTTGTCGGGATGGCTAGACTCCATCAGGTCTAGGAAGCGATCCATCTCGGCGTTCAGATCGTGTTCCGGCCCGACGATATACCAATCGAGCTTGGCTTCATCCCCGGCTTCGGCACGACGCAGCTTACGGCGCAGTTCATGGCGCTGTTTCTTGTCGAGTTGATCCAGATAGGTTTCAAAGTCGGATGGCAGCGGGATAAATGGACAAACATCTTCATGCTTGACCTGTACAGCAAAACCCCGCTCAGTGAGTAAGCGGGGCAGGAGATCGAGGGTTGGTGTACCAGCAGGGATGTTGCATAAGTCCAAACAAGAAAAGTCGGTGGCGTGTTCGACCAGAAAATCTACCAGCGCAAGGTAGAACTCCTCACGGCTGCCCGGAACTGCCAGTACATCTAAATAGTCAGTTACTTCAACACAACCGATTGTTCGTATTACCCGTGCTGGTTGCTCGATAAACCAAGGCGCGAGTCCTACCAAGCGATTGTTATGGTCTGTATCACGGGCGGCGACTACCCACAGATCGCCGGGTTGGTAGCATTGCCACCATGTACTTTGCCATTCCCATGTCAAGAAGATTTCGTTGGTCGCGTTATCCGGTAACAGTGAGTTCCATTCTGCTTGGAGCGACTCAAACCGTTCCATAGTTGTTATCAGTTCGAGTTTCAACTGGCATTCCCAAAGTAGCGCTCTGAGCGCAGATTGTATTTTTCGATTATAGAAGGTGGCAAGGTAATTCACAACTGAATGGTCGTAGAGTCTGGCAAGAACCGCTGTGCGTGATACTGGCTTGGCTCTATATTGCATTTGTTAGCATTGTGCGTAAGATAGGCGGAAATAGAGATAGAGTCATTATGAATATTCTGCTGCTCGATGACAATTCGCATCGCATTACATTTTTCCAGAATGCGCTTAACCCCCACAAGGTCACGATTTGTCGCCACGCCAGAACGGCGATTCGTGCGCTGAAGGATACGTCGTTTGACATCATCTTTCTGGATCACGATCTACACAGTGAACCTGCCGATCCCGAAGATGAGAACTGCGGCAGTGAAGTCGCTCGGTTCATCGCAGATCATGACATCGACTGCCCGTGCATCATTTTGCACACAGAAAACTGGACAGGGCGCGAGTCGATGGAGTCCATCCTGCCACACAGCGACTCCATTCCCTATGGCAAACTCAAGAAGGATCGGATTCGCGCCATCGTGAACGCTGCTGTCAAAAAGATCGCCACTCTGGAAAGCTAAACCCTACAGCAACTATCGGGGAGCTTGAACCACTCAAACAAATAAGATAAAAATCAAGTGAGCGAGGTGAGATGGAAGCACTATCACTTGATTTGAGAGAGCGGATTATTAAAACCTGGCAGCGCGGCCAGCCCAAAATGAGAATCGCCAAGCTATTTATGGTGAGCCTGAGTAGTGTCAAACGCTATGTTAAGCAGTTTCAAATGGAAGGGCATGTGTGGCCCAAAATCCAGCGGCGTGTGACAAGCAAAGTGATGAATAAGCGGTGGCGAAAGCGGCTCATACAGCAAGTGGAACAGTACCCGGATTACACCTTAGCGCAGCATATGCAGGTGTGGAATGCACGATACAGCCTGCATGTCAGTGAGTCTGGGTTGATCCGAGCTTTCCGTCGGTTAGGACTAACTCGAAAGAAGAAAACGCTGGGCACGATTGAGCGTGATGAAGCAGCACGGGCTATCTTCCGAGAAGTAATTCGACGGCTCAACGCGGAAGATGTGGTTGTAGTGGATGAAAGTGGTAGCCGGATTGGTATGGTTCCGCTGTATGCGCGTTCACTACGCGGGCAGCGAGTTTATGACCGCACAATTGGTAATTATGGGCAAAATGTCACGTTATTGGCAAGTATGAACCTTCAGGGAATGCAAGCAGCGATGACCGTTGAAGGCTCAGTCACTGAGGCTGTCTTTGAATCCTTCATCCGCGAGGTACTGTTGCCAACCTTACGTCCCGGTCACCTTGTTATCCTGGATAACCTCTCTAGCCATAAAACGCAAGCCGTTGAGCAGTTGGTGATTAAGGCAGGTTGTCAATTGCTGTTTCTGCCTGCCTATTCACCAGATTTTTCCCCTATTGAAGAAGCTTTTTCTAAACTCAAGGCGTTTATCCGTCAATGCCGTTGTCAAACGGTTCCTGAATTGATTCAAGCGATTGGACGAGGTCTAGAGAAGATTACAACCAGCGATGCCAAAGGCTGGTTCGCTCATGCTGGTTTTTTGGTGTAGGCTAAAACTGCTGGATAATCATGATGAACTCAATGATGGATGGCTAAGCATCCTAGTTCATGTCATGCAAAGGCTAGGGTAATGGATTTTAATCTGAACCATGAACTGGAACGGCTAAAGAGTAGTGAGCCTGGTGAACAGATTCCAGCCGTAGATGCACTTGCTGAAATTGTATCAAGTATCACACAACAAGCCGTTAACGCCTTAGAAGGGCCACATCAGTATTTGGTGGCCGAACGGCTGCATCGTTTCGGCACATTAGCTATTCCGCCACTGGAAAAGTTATTGAAAGATACGGAAACCTATGAGACCCGGATTCTCGTATCCCTTGTATTATTTAAGCTAGGGTCGAAGGTTGGTTTACCTCATCTTTTAGATGCAATCCTCAACAGTAGCAACTACTACTGTCTGGCAGCAAGACAATTAGCTGAGGCAAGAATCCTTGAAACTGCCGACAATGCCATAACACGCTTACGCTCAAGCAGCTTGGACGAAATTGATCTAATCTTTTGTCTGCTGGAATGTCTGAAAATACTGGAGCGCCCAATACCTTTAGATATACGTGACCGATTATCTGCTCTCGACGCTCCTCGGCTGCTTAAATTGGGCTTGCATAAGTTTTTCAACATAACACCAATGTCAGACGATACTGCCTGATTGTATAACACATAAGTTTTCTGATTGATCAAGTTCAGAGTAGGTCAAGCTAAGTGACAGATGCTGTAGTGGATAACTATTTCAACATCCTTACGATTTGAGCGAGGCTAACTGCGCCAACGCCGTTTTCGCCTCTGTATTGTCAGGATTCGCCTCTAAAATTTGGCGGTAAATCGCCGCTGCCGCCTCAGCCTGTCCGTTGGCGGCATTCGCTTGGGCAAACGCGACAAAACTAGCAATCTGATCGGGCGTAATGTCGAGCATCACCACATCGGGTAGGTAATCGTTGATCTGTGCGAAACGCTGATACCCGACAATCGAGTAACCCCAATCGCCTTTAGTACCAAACCCGCCAATCCCCCGCGAGGTGAGATAGGCGTAGGCGATGTTGTAATCCCTGAGCATTTCCTGCGTATCGCCGCGATCTCGCGCCAGATCGCCTAATCCACGCCACGCTTCAAGCTGTGCAATCTGATCCCAGATTTCAAGAGTCTCCATGGTGGTCGTCTGTGTCAGCTTGAGTCGTGCCGCTACAAGATCATCGTTTGCTAGCGCGATCAATCCTTGAACATAAGTTTGCGCGACTGCACCGGGGCTGATCTTGAGTGCGTTTTGATAAGCGGTGAGCGCCTCACTTTTTCGCCCTGCCAGACGGTCAGTGTTGGCTTGCGCCAAAAGCGCATAGTAATGATCTGTGGTGTTGGCGGCGCGAAACTGCGTTAATGCCGCCTGCCGACTCGGTGTCACCTGCCAGAAACCTGTAGTTTCCCACCGTGTCTCAAACACCAGTGCATTTTCATAGGCAATCTGTGCGCCAGCGGGATCGCCATTGGCCTCCAACGCGATCCCCAGATTTAGCCATGCCACGCTATCTTGGTTAGATAATTGGGTCGCACGTTGGGCGGCTTTCACGGCATCGGCTGGACGGTTGGCTTTTAAGTAAAGCGCCGAAAGATTAAGCGCATTCATGCCCAAATCGGGATCGAGTTGGATGCCACGTTCAAAGCGGGCAATGGCGTTTTGCAAGGCTTGCGGTTCAACCACACCTGATGTGCTTGATATGAGTTTTGCCCACTCGTAACCCGATTGGAGTGTCACCAAGGGATCAGCGTAATCGTAAGCAATCACAGTGTCCAATTGTTTAGCGGCGGCAAGGGTTGTGTCAGGTGTGTCAACAGGGCGATCCGGGCGAGTCACGCTCCACACAGTGACATAGGGGATCAACACCACCGCACACAACACGACGATCCCCGCCACTGTCGCGACGATCAATCCTGTCCGCCACCATTGACGCGGTGTGGACTGTGGCGCTGGCAAAAAGGAAGCAATATAGGCCAACAGAATGGTCGCTAGAAAAAACGGCCCGAACTGGTTGATCGGAGAATCGAGGATACCAGACAGGCAAAAGCCAACCAACCCGCCGATTGGCCCAGCAATCAAGAGTCGTCGGGTCGGTTGTGTACGCCACACTTTGACACAAGTCCACGCCCCAACGATGAGCAGCGCCCCAAAGCCGAGCAGCCCTAGCAATCCACTTTCAGCGGCAGTGCCAAGCAGCATATCATGGGCGTGTGGCATGGGTCGCCACAGCGGAACAGAGTGCGTGTTCAGTTCGTTGCGAAAAAAGCCGCCCGGCCCATAGCCAGCGATTGGATGTTCAGTAAAAACAGTTATCGCGCTCCGATAGAAGCTGAGTCGCCCACCGCCGTCATCCTGACGAGGACGACCAAACTGCAAATAGAACACAATCCCCAACGCGACCACAGCCAATACAGCCATACCAGCCAGCATCGCACCCGCCTGTTGGCGGTGGGAAACGGCCCAGACTCGAAAGCGTTGTAAGGGTTGGCTTGGATGGGCTAGCAACGCCAACGCTAGTGCGATCCCACTTCCGGCGATGGCGGCCACTGTCCCCGTGCGCGATCCAGTTCCGTAAATGCCGAGTGCTGCGCCTGCTAACCATAAGATGACCGCGACCCGTTCGATCTTGCCTAAACGCATAAAGAGGTAGGCAACCATACACGGCGTAGCAATCGCGATAAACATAGCAAAGGTATTGGGATGATCCATGATCCCAAACAGGCGAAAACCGGATGGAATGAGTCCCGCTGCCCGAGCCGCCGCTGCCTGAGCAAGGTAACTCAAAGTCAACGTAACTGTCAGGAAATACAGGTAGCTACCTGCGCCAAGCAGCGCCCGATAGAGTCCACGTTCGGGCCAGCCCCGCCTAAACAGATATAATGCACCATAGCTAATCGGCACCTGGAGCGCGATGAACCACAGCCAGATCTCGACACTGCGGCGCGGAAACGGCGCGAGGCTCACCGTTAGTGCGGTGAGCAGCACATACGGCAGCCAGCCGAAATCCAGCGGACTGAATAGCAAATTGGAGTCGCGCAGCCGTTTTGAACAGATCGCTACCAGCGCCAGCAGTGCCACGCCTGTCTGCAATAGGCGGACATTCAGACTGACCGAACTGTTATGGGTCAGCAGCATGGTGAGGACAATCGCGAATAGAATGATCTGCTGAACGAGTCGTCTCGTCCGAAGTGTCATGGCGTTAACCTGTTACCCTTGGTGATCTGGCTCAGTTTTCCATTATAGCGCTTGCGAAAATCGGTCTGCGTAACTCATCTGACTCAAATAACTCACCTTACGCAGGAGTTATTTGTACGTTAGCGTGTGTAATAGTTTTCTTCCCGGATCTTGCCATCAAGCCAAGCTTCAAACCACGACTCCAGCGAGGATGCCTCTAACTCCAGTGCCTCTTCAAACCGCTGTTCGTTGAAATCGTAATCGTTCATATCTAGGCGTAGGACAGGCCCAGAGGTTGTGCTGCAATCCAGTGCTGTCCACAGGCGATTATTTATGTTGGTAATTAGTATGATGCGTTCAGGCCAGGGGTACGGTGTAGGATTCTGAGTCTCGCGATCTAGCATTATTTGGTGACCAGAGACAAGGTGAAATCCCTCTATAAGCATACCATTGTCATTCAGACCAAGTAATCCACCGCGAGGTCCAAAGCCACCGTTGCCGATGCGCAAATAGAGATCACACAGAAATGACGGCAGAGGAAAACCAAGATCATGTTCGGCATCTGTAATGTCCTGCCGTGATACGGGTGGAAACTTTGCCGCTCCACTATGATTTAGACACCTTGTAATCAAATCACTCTGTGTCATATACTCCTCACAAGAATGAATTGCGCCGCTACGAAATCTCTTAAACTTAGCTAGCCACCCGACACTGAACATTTGAGCGATACAAAAGGGCTTGACACATTCAGAAAAGTTGTTTTGAATACCCTATTGTATAAATAAAGGCGTGAGATATAGATATAATAGACCATTGAATTTGTTGATAGTTAACTCTCCTGTCGGTTTATAAGGATTGCCCAATCCGTTTTGAGCGTTCGTAACCCGCATTAACTGGAATATATATTCAGTGTCGGGTGGCTAGAAACTTAGCATAGTTTGGTTCAATTTTACTAGAAAACCGCAGCATATCCTTTCACAAAATGTGGCCTCATTGTTTTATGATACTTCTTCCGTCCACTCAGCATTGTAGCAATTTTAAACGATTCTTTAGGAGAAGAATTTAGGGTAAAGGTCATAAACGTAACATGCCGCCGATGTATACCGCTTCAATCGTGCTTGGCTCAAGGTTAATCAAGGCAAGGTAGGGATCATCGCTGCCCTTCGTGATAAAAAAGTCTGGCATGTATCCCGGCAGCAGCACCCCAACATTCGGTAAGCGCAGCAGCCGTGCTGCATCGGTAGTCACGGCGCGGAAAAGCTGTTCCGGCGAGATCTGACCTGTCGCATGGGCGGCTTTCAGTTCGTCCAGCATATCGCCATCGGCGGTCAGGCGGCTATCTGTGCCAAGCGCTAACAACCCTGCCGCTGCAAACGGCTCGACTTTCGCCGTTTGACCGAGCAAAAAAAAATTTGATGAAGGACACCAGACCAATCCCGCCCCGGCTTTGACCGCCCGCAGACTCTGTGCGTCACTTAGGCCAACGCCATGAATTAGCACTGTGTTGGCTTGCAAACAGCCGAATGTTTCTAGCTGGTCGAGTTCGACCATTGCCACCTGATCTGTTCCTTCTGCCAGATGGATCATCCAAGGGGCGTTACGTGGTGTGCGACGATAGCTACTCGCAACATCTTTCTCGAAGTAGAGCGAGTGCGCCCAACCGTAACGCTGCACCACTCGCACCGGAAAATCATTGCGGCGCAGCGGCTTATGCAGCGGGTTATGCTGCGCCACAGTCGTTACGCCAGAGTGCAGATTCTTGACCCCGCCAATCCGACACTGCTCATCGAGAGGGATACGCCGCAGCGAACGAAACGGCTCATCGTCCAGCCGAACGGTGAAGTCGAGTCCCCACTGGTGAGCATTTTCATAGACAGGTCGGAAGCGAGTACGCGGGTAATGGTTTAACTCAAGGTGATCGTGGGCATTGATCAGCCCCGGATAAACCGTTTTCCCGCTGAGATCGAGGATTGTATCGCCGCGTTTGGGCGGGCTATCTAATGCCAAAATGCGCGATCTGTCGAAGCGCAGTGGGGTAATACGCGGCCCACCCGATTCTATTGGCAGCATAATCAGGGCGTTGAGAATCGTGGTGGGCATATAATCAATTCCCGATCCTTAACTCGCAACTTTCTGTTTATAACCCAGAATAATCTTTATAGATCGTAGGTGATCTTGTTTATTGAAGTTGTTAGATACTAACAGCCAAACAACAAAAGAAGCTCCACCAAGAGCTAGTAGGAGAGACTGAAAAATAAATATAGCCAATAGTGTATAGATTACACAGAAGAGTAATTCAAAAAAATGGTTGTGTAAAATGAGGTAGCCTTGAATCAAAGTATCGCCGTCTTCTTGAGGCTTTAGATAACCGTCGTATTTGGTTATTGATCGATCTCGTCCACGACCCCGAATTTGGACGAGAAATTGTTTTGCGTCACCAATATACGGTGTAATTGTGACGGCAGTTTTAGTATCTTCCGAATACCATACTTTCAGTTCGTCTATTGAAGATGTTTCCAGCTTACGTAGGAGATAAACACAGTCGTCTAATGAATATGCTGTTCTGAATTCAAATGAGATTCTTGAACGTAGTATGGCAAAGAGAAACTCTTGTGGCTGATCACGCTTGCGTTTTGGTTTGTTGTAGTTTTGCATAAACAGCCACGCTTAAAACATCAGAGCGAACTCACAGGATCAACCTGTCGCTAGAAGCCTGTCGTCTCTGGGCGGCGATAGTGGATCGCCCGTTGCAGCGCCTTGAGTTCGTAAGGCCACTGGTAGAATTCCAGCTTATAGCGCCATGCCGAAAGCGCCCGGAGCGATTTTTTCATGTTGCTGGTTTGCAAGCGCATATCGGTTACAGTCGGGTAGTAGGCATTGATGACCGACTCGAAGTTGCGAACCCGTTTGCGGGTGTCTTCCTTGAACCACGGCGTACCGGGATCGCGGCGCAGGGCAAAGGTTGACCATTCGTCGTTAACCCACTCTTCGAGCGTTTCAGGGAATTTGAAGCCAAGTTTTTTGGCAGCCTCGTATAGTTCGCTGTTTTCCTGTGGCACAGGCGTATAGATATACAACACTAGTTCCGTCGCGGGATTGACCTGCTTGAGCTTGCGGATAAATTTGATACTAGCTTCCACATCTGCCATCGGGTCGGGCGGATTGCCAAGCACAAACGATAGTTCCGGCACAATGCCATAATGTTTCATGCGCTCGACAATAGCGAGTGTCTGCTCAGTGCTGCTTTTGCCGCCTTTGTTCATGCGTTCCAGCACTTCGTCGGAGCCGCTTTCCGCGCCCATGAAGATCATCTTTGCGCCGCTAGCCTTCATCTTAGCCCACGACTCGTCACTGTATCCCATCAGCGTATCAACGCGACCCAGCCCCCACCACTGCACCCCTAAGCCTTTAATCCGTTCGCTAAAGTCAGCAACGCGATCTTCGCTGACGAAGAAATCCATATCGTGAAATTCAATCGCGTCCGCGCCGTATTTGTCGTGCAGATGCGTGATAATATCGGCAACCCGTTTGGCGGATTCGGGAATCCAGCGGCGTTTACTCAGAGCGACCACCGCACAGAAATTGCAGGCAAATGGACAGCCGAAGCTGGTATTGTGGTTATAGACGCGCTTGCCGAGATAGTTGCGTCCAGCATAGCGATCCATGTCAAGGCGGTCATAGGGCATCCAGGGCAGCGCTTCTAGTGGAACATTGACCGCCCGCGCCGTTTCCTGAACCGTGTCGTGCTCATCGCGATACCACAGACTCGGCACGTCCGCGAACGATCCGCCACGATAGACCGTATCCACCAATTTGCGAAACGGTGCTTCGCCTTGCCCTTCGATGCAAAAGTCGATATAGCCGCTGCGTAAACACACTTCGGCGTGCTGCGTCGGGAAGTAGCCACCCCACAAGATCTTGAGATCGGGTAGGCTGGCTTTGACGCGCTTACATACGGCAACCGCCTGAACCAACTGTGGTCCCGGCATAACCGTCACCGCTAGCAGTTTCGCGCCAGTGGCACGGGCGCGATCAATGATCTCAGTAGCAGGATCGGCAACCAAATTGCCGTCGATAAATTCGGTGTCGTAGTCGGCGGCGATGACTGCCGCGACTGACAGCAGTGAGAGTGGCAAACGCTGCTTGCCAGCGGACGTACTTTTGGGGTTATACATTAAAACGGTTGCACGCATAATCTTCCCTCGAATTTATAAACGGTTGCTGTCGTTACCTACGCTCACAAGCCATTAGTTAGATCTCGTCAGATCTCACAGAACCAAAGGCTATTGTTCAAACGTACCTAGAATATACACTAGATATAACGCAAGCTAATGATAAAAAGCAATAAACCTGTGCAGTGCCACCGTCAAATGTGTTAAGATCAGCGAACCTCTGCTTTAAGGTATTTTCAAAGTGAGGATCTCATAGTGGCACAAAAAAAGAAGTTGCCAAAACCAAAGTTTGGGGAATTAGGGCTAAATAATTGGTTAAAAGATCCAACCCTTTTTCGCACTGATTTTCCTCGGATCGATAATCTGGACTTGCGCGAACATTATCATGACCATTTTCTTAGGATGAAACAGCGCAAAGATTTCAAGAAAATCGTTGAAGCGTTGCGGGTTTATCTACAGGAATGTATCCCTGCCCCGCGCCTTACTGAACACGAATGGTGGTGCGTAACCAGTATGCCAAGCACGAATAAAAACACTCGCATATCTGCTGTTAACATTCACTGGATGGAGATATTCGTGCTAGGTTTTTTCAAAGACAACCCAGACGAAATTTGGGGATTCATCAATGTTGATGGCGATACTCTCTCGAATATCTATGCGACTGAGACAGATTTATGGAAGAAGCATCCATACATTGACATAAAGTACCCCAATTATGAACGCTCCGCAGGGACGGCTCATGTTAACACAGTCCATCTAAGAGTCGATGGAATTGAAGACGTTTTATCCATGCTAAAAGATAGTGCTATCCTTGATGCGGCACGTTCCTTAAATTATGAGGTTATGTCTCTGGAGCGCACAGTCTATGGACGTTATCATTGTTATGATTTGGCGGATTTACTTCTGTAGGTCAAATAAGCAGGAATCTCGTTGATGACAGACATTTTATTTGGGCAATCTTACTATTTGCGCTTCGATCCGAAATTATATGCATCGATGCAGCCCTACCCGCCGCTGGGATCGCTCTATGCAGCGAGCTTCATTCGGCAGCAGGGCTATAGCGTTGCGTTGTTCGATGCGATGTTGGCGGACTCTGAGACCGAATTCGCGGCGGCATTGGATCGCACTAAGCCACGTTTCGCTGTGCTATTCGAGGATAACTTCAATTATCTGAGCAAAATGTGCCTGATGCGAATGCGCGAAGCGGCCTTTGCTATGACCACGATGGCAACCGAACGCGGCGTTATGGTCATCATCTGCGGGGCAGATGCAACAGACCACTTAGCACAATATCTGGGCAACGGCGCATCCTACGTGATTCGCGGTGAAGGCGAAGAAACGCTCCGCGATCTGTTGGCCTCGCTAACTGGAAAAGTCAACGAAAAGCCAGAGACAATCAGCGGTTTGTCGTTTCTGAATGCCGCTGGTGAAGTCCAACAGACGATGCCCCGTCCGGCGCTGCGCGAACTTGACTCGATGCCGTTTCCGGCGTGGGATCTGGTAGATCAGGATCGCTATCGCAAAATTTGGGTGGAGCGACACGGCTACTACAGCATCAATATGGTCACGACTCGCGGCTGCCCCTATAGCTGCAACTGGTGCGCCAAACCGATCTGGGGTCAGCGCTACAATGTCCGCAGTCCCGAAAATGTTGTGGCAGAACTCAAGTATATCAAGGAACTGGTTAACCCTGACCATATCTGGTTTGCCGATGATATTTTCGGCCTCAAGCCGGGATGGGTACAGCGCTTTGCCGATCTAAACGAAGCTGCCGGAGTCAAGATCCCCTTCAAGAGCTTGAACCGTGCCGATCTGCTGCTGCACGAGGACACCGTTCCGGCGCTCAAGCGGGCGGGTGCTCACACCATCTGGATCGGTGCGGAAAGTGGATCGCAGAAGATCCTCGACGCAATGGACAAAGGCACACAGGTTGAAGATATTTACGGCGCAGCACAAAAGTTGCACGCGGCGGGGATTCGCACCGGATTTTTCCTGCAATTCGGTTATCTGGGCGAAACGCGGGAAGATGTCGAGAAGACGATCCAGATGGTGCGCGATCTGATGCCAGACGATATCGGCATTTCGGTGACTTATCCATTGCCGGGGACTAAGTTCTACGAGCGCGTCAAGAACGAACTGGGCGATAAAACCAACTGGAACGACAGCGAAGACCTAGCGATGTTGTATCATGGCCCGTATTCCACTGAGTTCTACCGACAGTTGCATACCGTAATCCACAAGGAATATCGAGCGCGTAAGACGTGGCGGCGCTTGGGGCAGTTACGACTGTGGGATCGCGAGGATGTGCGCCAGATTGGCGCAATGGTCTACCATACGCTGACGTTGCCAGCCGCACGCGCCAAACTCAATGCACTGGAACGTGTGCCACAGACCAGCGTGATTAGCCTAAAGGCGATGTGATTGTGATGCAGCCTGAGCAAAAGTTTGAGTCGGGAACTTCAGCAGAAGCATTTGATCATATCGGCGCACGCTACGACGTTGAGTTCACTAATACCGAGTTGAGTCTATGGTTTCGGCGGCGCGTCTGGGAACGACTGGCGGTACTCTACAAACCCGGTGATTACGTGATCGAGTTAGGTTGCGGTACGGGCGAGGACGCGATCTGGCTAGCGAAACGGGGTATACACGTTCTAGCTAGCGATGGCAGCGAAGCCATGATTGCGGAGACACGCCGCAAAGCCCAAGCCGAAGGAGTAGGCGCACTAGTCGAGACACAACTGCTAGACTTTAACGACGCAGCGAATTGGAATTTGCCAGAGCAAATCTTCGACGGCGCGTATTCCAATTATGGGCCGTTGAACTGCATCGATGATTGGCACGCCATTGGCGCTCAATTATCGCGGGTGATCCGACCCAGCGGCAAGATCGGATTGGGCGTGATGGGACCATGGTGTCCATGGGAAGTCCTGTGGCACGGCATCCACCTTGATTATCGCAATGCGACCCGCCGCTTCCGGCCTAGCACCGTTGCCCACCTCGACGGTAAATACTTCAATGTGTATTATCCAACGCCGGAACGGTTGCAGCGTGACTTTGGGCAAGGCTTCCGTCGTTCGCTGCTATGGGGACTCGGCGTATTTTTGCCGCCAAGTGACTTGTATAAAGCCGTCGGGCGGCGGCAATGGTTGGCGCGTCCGCTGCTGACGCTGGAACGCCTAACCGCCCCGCATTGGCCTTTTAACTATCTAGGCGATCATTACTGGCTTGAACTAGAACGCACCTCAGACAATCCATGACCAATCCATGACTCGCCAACTCACCGGTAATACGTTGATTCTGCTGGCAAACAATATTGGCAGCGCAGGACTTGCTTTCCTGATCTCCGTGATTATTGGACGGGGTTTGGGCGCGGGCGGCTTGGGACAATATGCCTTCATCATGGCGTGGATCGCGCCGCTGGTCGCCTTAGCCGACTTCGGCATGGGATCGCTCATTACGCGAGATGTCGCACAAAATCCAGAATGCGCCTTGCCGACCTTACGAACTGCCACTCGCGTTTTGCTCCCGATTGCAGGCACTATCCTAATCTTTACGTGGGCGGTTGTGCCATTTTTGGGCGTTGCACCTGTTGTAGCAATTGCGCTGCCAATTACCGCCGTGCTGATTATCCTTGACCCTTGGTATGGACTGTATACCGCGCTGTTCCGTGCCTTCCAGTGGATGTGGCCTATTCTGGTCATCAATGTGGGCGGGTTAGCTCTGCAATTGATCTTTACCGCACTAGCCGTCTATGGTGGCGCAGGGTTGATTGGCGTGGCGGTTGTGCTTGCCGGGATCAATATTGTCCAGCTTATTGCTACATGGGTGTTGTGGCGCACACGCGGCCCATTGGTGAATCGCTCTGGTTTGGCGGATAGTCCAGCGCTCGGTGTGCGCGATGTACTTAGTCGGGCATGGCCGTTTGCGCTGGCAGCGGTACTGAATGCGCTGCAACTACGGCTCAATGTACTGCTGCTCGAACATTTATCGGGCGATGTGGCGGTAGGGCTGTATGCGGCGGCGAATCGTTTTGTCGAAGGCGGACGGCTGGTGCCGGGAGCGCTGTTTGGGGCGTTGTTTCCGCTGTTGGCGAGCCTTGCCAGTGTGCCAGACAAAATGCGTCAAACGTTCCTAAAAGTCGCCGGACTAATTCTTGCCTTTGCCGTAATCTTCGGGTTGAGCATGACTCTGTTCGGCGGTTGGCTAATCCACTTGACATACGATGCGCGGGGGGCGGGCTTTGCTGGTGCGACTCCGGTGCTGACTGTGCTGGCATGGTCGCTTGTACCTGCCTTGCTGCGAGCCGTGCTAACACTATATCTTTACAGTTTAGGCCGGGAACAGTTTGTCAATGTCGTTACCGTTGTTGCGCTGGTTGCTCAGGCATTTCTCGGTTGGATAATGATCGGGCAGTGGGGGGCTATCGGCGCGGCCCTGACTGTTGGGGTAGTGGAGGGAGGTACAGCGCTATGGTTCGCTTTAGCCGTGCGACTAGTGCGCATCGCGCCGCAATCGCCCTGATCGCCCTATTTGCAGTAAGTCTAGGACTGCGCGTTTTTGCGGCACAGGCGCTTCAATTTGACGGTTTGTACGGA
The DNA here is from genome assembly GCA_040007395.1 of Chloroflexota bacterium. Taxonomy (GTDB): domain Bacteria; phylum Chloroflexota; class Anaerolineae; order Aggregatilineales; family UBA2796; genus DATGFK01. The sequence goes on along the minus strand of JBDTVG010000150.1, from coordinate 2,250 downwards.
CAGGATGCCTATGCCTACTACAGCTATGGGCAGCAACTCCGCGAGGCACTTGCACAATTCCACCTGCCCAGCGGATTCTATTTTCCACTGGGTTATCCGGCATTGGTGGCGTTAGGTTTCACCATCACGGGTCAGCAACCTTTCAGCGCCCAGATCGTGAGTTTGCTGGCGGGGGCAGCCGTGAGCATTTTCGCGCTGCTGCTCACGATGGAAATTGCTCGCAAGGTTTTGCCATCTACCCCCCATCGCAAACGGTTGGCACGACCCGCGGGGATCGTGACGTGGGCTATTGTGACGGTTTGCGGACAGTTGATGCAATCGAGTATCGTGATTATGTCTGACTCGGCGGCGCTGATGTGGGCGGTGATGAGTGCATGGGCGCTGCTGGTCTATGGACGCAGCCGCCAACCAGCTTGGTTAGCGCTCACAGCGTTTGCCTTCGCCTTTGCCATTATGAGTCGCTGGCAATATCTAGGACTGGCGCTACCTCTGGCACTCTATATTTTACTCAAGCGACCTGTGCGATTACCGCATCTTGCCGTTGCTGCTCTGGTTGGCCTGATTACACTGTCCCCACAGATCGTCCATTCGCTGCAAAACAGCAACATGCCGTTGGGCACACCGTGGTCATTATCATGGTCGCCTGCGAATTTTGTCGAGCACAAATTTACTACTGCCGATGGATCATTCTATTTCGCGCAAACTCCAGCCGAGTATTACGCACAGCCTTTTTATAGCGCCTACTATATGAGTCCCCTATTCGTGCCATTAGTTATCGCCGGAGCGATTATCCTGTTCCGGCGCAAGGCGATCTTCGCGCTAATAGTGGGTTGGTTCGCTGTACAATACCTATATCTAGCAGGCAGCCCTATCGAGAACATCCGCTTTGCACTAGCGATCTTTCTGCCACTAGCGGTTCTGGCAGGAGTCGGTACGGCGTGGATTTTCGCCGTTTTACAGAAATCATCGACATTAAAATGGATTATCCGGCCTGCAATTGTTGTAATAATCGTCTATGGCTTGTTAACCACTGTGAACGCTTCCGTGCCGATTATCACCAATTTCGTGAGCATCAAGAACAGCGATCTTAAGGCGGCGCAGTGGATCGAAGCGGAGATCGCGGAACCGGGCGCAACCGTGTACTGCCTCGATCTGCTGCTGACCATAGAACATTACACAACGCTGCATCCTATACAAATTTACGGACTGTCCCCGGCGACTCTAAGTGACCAATTGTCAAAAACGCGGCCCGCTTATGCCGCGTTCAATATAGGGACAACCGAACATCAATGGTTTGGTAAATCGCCTTGGATCATTTACCACTGGCTGCTGGATAACCCCGGCCTGACGCAGATCGGCACGTTTGGCAACTACACCCTGTACCGAGTGGGTCAATGAATATCGGAATTGTGATCCCCGGCTTTAGCGATGGCGAACAGGATTGGTGTATCCCAGTCTATCTGAATCTTGTACGGACGTTGGCTCAATCCGACTCGCTGCGCGTGTTTGCGATGCGTTACCCGTTGCGCCGCGATCAATATACTGTTTACGGCGCACAGGTGATCGCGCTTGGCGGCGGATCGTATACGGTAGGGGTAGGCCGTGTGGCACTGATTGCTCGAACGATTGCAATGATCATTCGCCAGCACCGGATAAAGCCGTTCGATGTGCTGCACGCGATATGGGCGGATGAGACAGGTTTTGCGGCGTGTATCGCTGGACGGCTGATCAAGGTGCCAGTTGTAGTATCGGTAGCAGGCGGTGAGTTGGTCGGCTTGCCCGGTTATGGCTTGCAATCGGGGCGCGTCAGCGCTTGGCTAGTAAAGCAAGCCTTGATATTGGCGGATTGTGTGACAGTGCCATGCCAGTATGCCTTCGATCTGCTACCGAGTCGCCAATTGACCTCACCCCAACCTCTCTCCGCGAACAGAGAGAGGTTTCCAGAGCCGATAGCGAATAGAACGGCAATCGTACCATTGGGGGTCGATCCGATCCTGTTTAGCCCTTCATCGGAGACTAGAATCGAGAATCGGCTATTGGCGGTGGGATCGTTAAGCAATGTCAAGGGTCACGATAAACTATTGCACGCATTGGCGCAATTGCCCGATCTCAGTTTGGACATTGTGGGAGAGGGACCGCTATTAAGCGAACTCAGCACGCTGGCGGAAACACTCGGAGTCGCGGCGCGGGTCACTTTTCATGGCGCGGTTGCCCATGACGCGCTGCCTCGCTTTTACCGTTCGGCGGCGC
>JBDTVG010000149.1:0-8108 GCA_040007395.1 Chloroflexota bacterium | reverse complement strand
GCTCAAGGCGACCTCTGACTGGCCTGCTTTGGGGCTTAGTGCGTGAGGTGCGCCAGAGGTTTACCTCGCTCGCTGCTGCTCGTCGCCGCTTCAACGCCCTTCCCGCTGAAGCACTCGCCCTCATTCCTTTTATCTGACTTTGCACGCGCCCTGGATACTTGATTGGCGATTATCGTAGGCTATTAATGTAGGTATCGCGTTGTAAACCAAGAACATCCAGCGCCGATTACTTAGTCGAAATGGTATAATATTGGTGAGAGATTGCACAGGAGCATGATCTATGGCAATTCAGGATAAAGCACACAAGCTGACCACAACTGATTTTTTGGCTTTGACCAACCAGCCAGAAAACGCGAACCGAATTCTGGAACTCATCGAGTGAGAGGTCATCGAAAAAATGCCTACCTTCGCCCCATCCAGAATCGCCAGCCGCATCAGCTACTTTATTACCGAGTACAACTTGAACCATGACGAACCGGATTATATCACTGGTGAAGCGGGCGGCTATGTAATGACCGAAGGGAATGTATTCAATCCTGACGTAGCCTACATTTCCAAAGTGCGCCTACCACAAATTCCAGAACGCGAATCGCCTATTCCTCCTGATCTCGCAGTGGAAATCAAGTCGCCCACAGACTCCAAACGTGCCCTCCGGCGTAAAATAGAGCGCTATCTGGACTCTGGTACATCCCTTGTCTGGCTAGTGTCCCCCGATGAACAAATCATCGAAGTCTATGTACCCGATCAAGATGTCCAACAACTTGGGATAGATGGCACACTTGATGGCGGCGAAGTGCTACCGGAATTCACCCTGACCGTTCGGAAAATTTTCTCTTAAACATTGTCTGGATGTTAATCTTGTGAACCGTCCCGGCGATGCCAGTTTTCGCGGAATAGATCAAAGTGGGCATCGATCTGTGGGTGATCTTCGAAGATCGCCACATTGAGTTCTACGCCGAGTCCCGGTGCGGTGGGCAGCGCAAAGTAGCCATCAATCACTTCGGGAACTCCCGGTGCGGCTTGCTTGACCCACGAGTCGGCAAAGTCGTTGAAGTGTTCCTGAATCATGAAGTTGGGCGTGCAGGCTGCCAGATGCAGCGCTGCCGCTGTACTAACTGGGCCGCCAACGTTATGGGGCGCAATCAGCACATTGTAGACATCAGCCCACGCCGCCAATCGACGGGTGGCGCTCAGGCCGCCGAAGTGGGTCAGGTCAGGCTGGATAATATCTACCGCGTGCAAATCAAATACGGGGCGAAACTCGTTCATGGTGTGCAGGCGTTCACCTGTTGCAATCGGAATCTCAACATGCTCTGCCACACGGCGTAATTCCAATATATTTTCCGGCGGGACAGGCTCCTCGATCCATGCGGGGCGGAATTTTTGTAATTTGCGAGCCATCAAGATCGCGGTAGCGGGATTGAAGCGCCCGTGCATTTCGACCATGATCTCTCTATCTGGGCCAATGGCATCGCGCACCGCTTCGATCAATGCGACGGCGCTAGCTTGCTGGTCTAATGTCAACTCGTAACGCCCTGCGCCAAACGGATCGATCTTCAACGCCTGATAGCCACGCTCAACGACTCTAAGGGCGGCAGCGTGGAACGCTTCTGGTGTCCGTTCGACAGTATACCAGCCGTTGGCATAGGCTTTAATGCGATCACGCACTGCGCCACCCATCAAGCGGTAGCAAGGTTGGTTGAGCGCTTTGCCCATAATATCCCAGCAGGCCATCTCCAGAATCGAGACCGCCGACATTGTAACCTCGCCCATGCGCCCGAAATCGTTGATCATCATCTTCGAGGTGAGCGCTTCGATATTGAAAGGGTCCATCCCCAGCGCATAGCGTGGAACGGCTTCGTGCAGGTAGCCAAGCAGGGCGTTGGTACGATTGTTCAACCGCACCTCACCCAGACCATATAACCCCTCATCAGTTTCGACCTTGACAAAGGTCAGGTTCCGCCAAGGAGTTCCCAGAACCAGCGGTGTTACTTTCGTAATCTTCATAGTAAAAATTCTCTTATATAGACGCGATAAGTTAAGAGTGCTCATTTTACAAGGAAATGAGAAGAATATGCCAGATTTGAAATACCCACTCAGGCTAATGCGCGGCTGAGTGGGCACTATTTCAGCCAATGTAACGACCTTAACCTTTCTCGGTCTCGGTAGGGCTGGGGAACAGAGGCTTGATATGCGTATTGGCTATTTGTCGCTGATTATACTGGAAACTAGTGTGTAGAAAGACGGTCACGACAAATACAATGATCCCGATACCTGCATAGATCAGGTTTGAGGCTGGTATAAAGGCTGCAACGACTAGTCCGCTGAAACACCCGGCAAGGATGCCATTGATAACTGAAATCATGCCCGGAGCCGTCAACAATAGCTGTCCATGTGAAAAAGTGATACCGAACGCTTGACTCACCCCTTTCCAGTCATCATGGATGGGCATCACTAAATAGCGTTCAATTTCAGGAGCAACTTCTGTATAGTAATGGTGAATACGGGTAATTCCGCGTAGTAGCAACATGTCTTCAATCGAAGTCTCAAGAACCCGCACAAACGTGACAAATCCGAGAAAAAACAACGCAGGAAACAGCACCAGCGCGAACAACAAAAAAGCCTCATTATTAGCGCGTTGACCGACAAACGCTAATGCAACTACACCGCTTGAAACGGACGTTAAATACAATGCAGCACGACCATTTGATTCTGAAATGGTGGCGGATCTTGCCGATTGTAAGTTGTAATGTTCAGCAATTATTACCTGAATCATTTGCTCTGTATCAGTCTCATTTTTAGAACTGAGATTATCTGTCATTTTGTACTCCAATCATATTATTCTGCTTAGAGACTACGAAGATTACGATCTGATAGCCAGCACAATTATCACATCAAACGTATATCGTTAAAATTGGGTACTTTACTATTCCATGCTAGAATAGGATCATGAGTCAAATTACACCTGATGAGACATTGCTTGGCTTGCTGGCAGTCCGCGCCAGACATGGTTATGAACTGTTGGACTGTTTTCGCGACCCGACGCAGTTGGGCGAGGTGTGGAACTTGAGTACGAGCCAGCTTTATGCGGTGTTAAGACGACTGGAAACACAAGGGCTGACACAAGGCTGCGAAGTTGTCACGGCTGATGCACCGCCTCGTACCGAATACACGTTGACCGAAGCAGGACTAGCGCGATTACATAGTTGGTTGAAAGCGTCACCTTCCGCCAGTATTCACCGAGTGCGGGTTGAATTCCTGAGCCGCTTGTACATCGCTCGGATGCTGGATTTGCCTACACTCCCAATTGTGCAGCACCAGAAGGAAGTATGCCGCCACAAATGCACAGACCTTATCGCCCGCCGCGAAAGTGCCGATCCTGGTATCGGCCTCTTGACCCTCGAACTCGTGATCGAGCAGCTTACTGTGATTTTGAAATGGCTAGACCGCTGTGAATTGAGTCCACATCCTGACAAAAGGTAAACTAATCATGCTAAAACACCTGAGCCTATCACGTTTTTTTCTATATTTAATCATAGCGGCTGCATTGGTGTTGAATGTTGACCCACATGCCGCCATCGCACAAGACAAAAAGACGCTTACTATCTTTGCCGCTTCATCGCTCACCGACGCTTTTAAAGCGTTCAAAACGGCTTTCGAACAAGCCAATCCCACTGCCGAGATTGTCTATAATTTCGGGTCATCTTCGACGCTGGCAACACAGCTTGCCCAAGGCGCACCTGCTGATATTTTCGCCAGCGCCAACGCCAAGCAAATGAGTGTCGCTCAAGATGCCAAGCGTATCGCAGGTAGCCCGCGCACTTTTGCCAAAAATCGTCTTGTGCTCATCGTCCCAGCGGATAATCCCGCTAAAATCACCTCGATTAAAGATTTGGCGAAACCGGGGGTCAAGTTGGTCATTGCTGCGCCGAATGTCCCGGTGCGCGACTATACCGACGCAATGATCGCAAAGCTGCTCAAAGTTCCCGGCTACGGTGATCCTTACAAAGCCGCTTTCACCAAGAATGTTGTTTCTGAGGAAGAAAATGTGCGTCAGGTTTCGGCAAAGGTTGCGCTAGGTGAGGCTGATGCGGGGTTGGTCTATCGCTCCGATGTTACCCCCGATATTGCTAGCAAAGTTACCGCGATTGCGATCCCTGATGCAGTAAACACCATTGCAACCTATCCAATTGCCATCACCGATAACAGTCCGAACGCCGATCTCGCTCAGAAGTATATCGACTATGTACTGTCTGTTGAGGGTCAGAAAACGTTGGTCAAGTGGAACTTCATTTCCTCGGCAATTCCAGTATTGCCCGCTAAGATTGCCCTGCCGACTGACGGAGCGCTGCATATTGATGGACAGGTGCTTAATCCACTTAAGTTGACCGTAGACGATCTGAAAAATAGCTATACTGCCCAGAAAGTCGATGTGACCTATCTAAGCGGCGACAAAAGCGTGACCGCTTCCTTCACAGGTGTGTATCTGCGCGATTTGCTGGATGCAGTACAGGTCAATTTTAATGCCGATGTGAAAAATGATAAGATCAGCTTGTTTATCATTGGGACTGGCAGCGATGGCTATCAGGCGACGATTGCCTACGCCGAACTTGACCCAGACTTTGGCAACCAGCCGATCATAGTGGCTTATGAACAGGATGGCAAACCCATTGCCGATAAAGAAGGAGCGATACGCCTTATCGTTCCCGGCGATAAACGCGGCGGACGCTATGTGAGTGGGCTGGTCAGTCTGGAAGTTCGCGATGCACCGGGAGTGAGCAAGTAACTCACTTTACCTACGAATTGTTTTTATGCAAAAGCTGACCTCGCAAGAACGGAGTCGAGCGATAGAGCCGACAAAACGCACAGATCGCACATCCAACAGGCGGCAGCGGTTTAGTGGAATGGCGATAATACTGCTGTTGAGCAGCATCATCGCCCTGCTTGTTTTAGCGCTGCCCCAGATTGTGCTCGTGATTCGCGGTGTGCAGACACACGGTTGGGAAGGCTTACCCGGCAGCAGTGTCTCGGTAGCGATTGTACTCAGTCTCGAAACGACCGCCGTCTCGACGCTGTTAACGGTCATGTTTGGTACGCCGCTGGCCTTTATATTGTCCCGCTGGCGATTCCCGATGCGGCGCTTGCTAATCGTGCTAGTCGAACTACCGATTGTGCTGCCCCCGACTGTTGCAGGGTTAGCGTTACTGCTGACCGCTGGTCGGCGTGGGTTGCTCGGCCCACTGCTGGGGTCGTTGGGAATCGAGCTACCTTTCACGACCGCCGCCGTTGTCATCGCCCAAACGTTTATTTCTGCGCCATTTTTCATCCGTGCCGCGATGGTCGGCTTTCAAGCTGTACCCCGCGAGATCGAGGATGCTGCCAAAGTCGATGGCGCAACAGACTGGCAACTATTTTGGCACATCACCCTGCGGCTCTCCGCGACAGCCCTTGCCGCCGGATTGACGCTGAGTTGGGCGCGGGCGCTGGGTGAATTCGGCGCGACGATCCTGTTTGCGGGCAGCATTGCTGGACGCACCCAAACTATGACACTGCTCGTTTACAGTGTATTTGAAAGCAGCATCGACGCGGCGATTTGGGCTAGCCTGATCCTCCTAGGGCTGGCGTTTATTGCGTTGGTATTATCACAGTGGTTGTCGCATCGTACTGAAGAGAATGACTAGCTTTTCCTGTCCAGTTTTAAGCGTTCGATTAGCAGAGCAACAAACATTAAAGAGTATCTTGCATTAAAGTTCGCATTACCAATACAAATTAAAGACGCTACAAAATTTTGTAAAGGCGATTTCATAAGGTCTATCATCGCGACTTTCGAAAGCAGACTTGCAAACCTCCAGTATCCTAGCATCCCTATCGAACCTATCAAATTTCCTAAAAACGCCCTAAATATGAAGGGTTCAACAATTAACTGAGAAGATAAAGAGTTTTTGAAAACAAATTTCAAAAGAGAATAAGTATAAATCCCCAATAAAGCAGTAATCAGCAAAATATTGATTGGCGACAAGCAAAATATATATATGATAAAGATAATTGTTGATAGGATAAACCCAGTGATGAGCGATGATTGATTTTTTGAATTATCCATAGTTGAATACTCCACTTATTTATCTGAAATGTGCTGCTCAAGCAGAATTGGACTAAAAACGAGTCGATCTACCTGATAGATATTGCATGGGACATGCCAATATATTCAAAGAATTAAACGATAACCGTTTGATCCCCAAAAATGCTAATCGTAATGTTAAGATGGTTCAATGATATTTGCCTGAATCATATTTATGACCAGAGAATATCATGCGAACGAACCTCACATCCTTCTCAAGATCTCTATTTCGAGCAATTATCATTTTGGTACTGATATTAAGTGCCTTCGCATTTCACCCGATTGCTAGAGCGGTTACCACCTTGACCGTTACTAACAATTTGGATTCTGGTGCTGGATCACTGCGCGATACAATTGCGGCGGCGCTCACGGGCGACATTATACAATTTGCGCCCGCTGTCACTGGCACTATTACCTTGAACAGCGCCATCACGTTGGATCATGGGTTGACGATTAGCGGGCCGGGGGCAGCAATCTTGGCAATCGACGGCAACAACGCTAATCAGATTTTCAACATTACGTCAGGCGCAATCAATCTCTCTGGCCTAACGATTAAGCGCGGCAAAAACGCAGCGGCAGGCGGCGGAGCCATCGTCAATAGCAGCGCCCTGAATATCACGAATAGCACTCTTAGCAACAATACCGCCAATGGCTACGGCGGCGCGATCACTAATCTCGGCACGTTGAATGTTACATCAAGCACGTTTTCCGGCAATCAAGGGACTTACGGCGGCGCGATTTCCAGCACAGGCACGTTGATTATCAGCAACAGTACATTCTCCGCCAATAAAGCCGCGACATCGGGCGGAGCTATTTACAACACATCGGGCGTAACGATTATCGGTAGTACATTTTCTAGCAATCAGGCCTTGTCAGGCTCAGGTATTGGCGGGGCAATCCTGAGCAATGGCGGGCTAATTTCGGCTACCAACAGTACGCTTACTGCTAATTCGGCCTCCAATGGCGCTGCTATCTACGATCTGAATGCCACGCTGAACCTGATCAACAGCACAGTAGCGGCGAACACTGCCACAACAGGCAATGGCGATATCACTGTCGATAGTTCAACACTGACGCTGCGGAGTACGATTGTTGCCGGGAACACAGGCGCAACTCAGGATATTGCAGGCGCAGTCAGTTCCGATGGCTTTAACCTGATCGGCAATACGGCCACGGCTACCGGATCATTCATTGCCAGCGATCAACTGAATGTCGCACCGTTGCTCAATCCGCTGGCACCTAATACGCCGGGAACATCGCAAACGATGTCGCTCAAAACAAACAGCCCTGCCATCGGGAAAGGCGGCGCGGCCTGCCCCAGTCCTGACCAGCGCGGCTTGCCCCGTAAATCGCTGTGCGATGTGGGCGCATACGAAATCCAACCAGCCATTTATAGTGCCACACCCGCCGCAGGCAGTAGCATCGCGCTTGGCGCAACCGTCGGGTTCTCCGATACGCGCACGATTACGATCAGTAACGTGGGTGAACTACCGTTGACTGTCAACACATTTATTCTGGGACTATCTGCGCCGTTGAGCGCATCCCCGGCAAATCTTACCGTTTCAGTAGGAATACCGAAGACTGTCACCATTACGTGCACGCCCACTGCCGGAAGGACGATTGCGCAAACGCTGCTGTACTTGACCAACGATCCGTCTCATCCCGCAGTAGGCTACTCGGTAAGCTGTACCGGGAATCCCTATCCCAAAGACACCATTGGCGTATTCCGACCCTCTACGCACACCTTTTATCTGCGCCGCACTAACACGACTGGCTTTGCCGACATCACATCAACTTACGGTGACTCCAACAGTTTGCCCATTGTCGGGGATTGGAACGGTGACGGGATCGATACGGTGGGGGTATATGACAAGACAACGGGACTGTTTTCCCTTAGTGACAGCGGCACACCAAGTACACCCACCTATCAATTAGACTAAGGCACTGTAAAGAAATAAGGGATGCAATTAAACAAGAAGAATGGAGTACA
>JBDTVG010000148.1:0-39230 GCA_040007395.1 Chloroflexota bacterium | reverse complement strand
CTGCTTGATCTGGTCGAACGGGAGCATATCGGGCTGGTGATTTTCGGTCATGACACGGAGCAGTGGGAAACACTCAAAAAAGCGCCAGAGTTTTACGAGTAAAGCAGCGTTTAAAGTGAACAGGTTAAAGAGAAAGCGGACACGAAAATATCGGGCAGCGGGTGACAACGACGTGGTTGATCGTTGGTGATGCCAATGTGATTCAGCAATGCCTGAAAGCAGGGTTGATTGACGAACTCCAAATAAGCATTAGCCCTGTACTACTAGGAGATGGATTACGGTTGTTTGAGCATCTGGAGAATGAAAATATTCAACTCGAAAAAGTCAAAAGTCAAAGTATTCGAATTGCCGGGCGGTAAGAAGCCATTTGATAAAGAGAGAAATTTCGGCTCCCTGTCTATAAATTCAGGCGCATTGAAAATCGCAGGCTGAAAGCCGATTTTCCTGTACGCTGTCTATATCCGTATACTGATTACCAAATGGTTTCTGAGTCATTATAATTAAACTAGAACGAAAACGATGAGGAAAAGTTCAAATGAATACTCAGCAGGTAAAGACTGATCAACCAATCTATTCACCGAATCGCACGCGACTGCTCAATGCACTGACCGTTGCGACAACGATCAGCATCGTATTGGCCTTTGCATTGGCGTTGTTCTACGCAGGCACGGATCAGCAGCAGGGACAAGTCCAACGAATTTTCTACATTCACATTTCAGCCTTTGTCGGCGGATCAACCGCCTTTCTGATCACAGTGTTGGCGGGAATCGCCTATCTGCGTACCCGTGCTCCCAAATGGGATGCACTAGCGGTATCAAGTGTGGAAGTCGGCTTGCCCCTTATGACGATCACTCTGGTGACGGGTATGACGTGGGCGAGGCCGATCTGGAATACATGGTGGACAGGCGATCCGCGCTTGAACTCGATGGCGGTCATGTGGCTGTTATATGCGGCCTATCTGACACTACGCGGCGCAATTGAAAGCCCCGAACGCCGGATGCGCTATGCGGCGATCTATGGGATCTTTGCTTTTGTCAGCGTCATCTACGTATTTATCGTCATCCGTATTCGCCCTGATACGCTGCATCCGGTGGTGCTTGGCCCTAGCCCCGTTGAATCGACCGCGAAAGGCAGCTTTGGCGTACAAGATCCGCGCATGATCCTTGCCATGAGCGTGAATATGATCGCTTGGATGCTGGTTCCGATCACGCTAATTTGGCATCGGGTGCGTATGGAAAATGTGGCAGAACAAGTCCGTGCGCTCAAGATGCGGCTCTTGAACCAATAAGAGGCGATAAGGAAAATAATATGCCTGATACAATTGGCTACATGGTAATGGGTTATACGCTAGCGGTGATCATTCTGGTTGGGTTAGTGGCCTTTCTCGTGATACGCGCACGCAGTTTGCGGGCTGAACTCGAAATGCTGAAAACGCTGGATGAGGAGGGCGAACTCCCTGCCAAATCTGCGTCCGGTGTGCTGGTCACGAAGTAACGAATTTTCCTCACCCATACTTTTTACGGCAAGGCAGGCAGCATGATCGCAAAGCGGGTTACAGTCTGGGCATTGAGCATTTTTGCGGTACTGATGTTGATAAACCCTATTCCATTGCGTGCCGATGGCTCCAACAGCGGCCAGTGGGATTATGTGCCGCGTGTAGTCCATGTCCCGATCTTGATGTATCACTACATCGATAACCCGCCTGCCAATGCCGATAAAGTTCTGCTCGATCTTGTCGTTACCCCCGTCAACTTCACCCAACAGATGCAATGGCTCAAAGACAACGGCTACACGACTATTTCACCAGACGAACTGATGGCGGCGCTGTGGCACGGTAAAAAGCTGCCGCCCAAGCCGATCATGCTGACCTTTGACGATGGCTATGCGAATGCGTGGTACAACGCTTTTCCAATCCTCAAGAAGTTTGGCTTTTCAGGCGTATTTTTCGTCATCACCGATTTTATCGACACGGGCAGACCGGGTTATCTGAGTTGGCCTCTTGCCAAAATAATGGTACAAAGCGGTATGTTCATCGAGAACCACACTCGCGGTCACCAGAACTTGAAGAACCGATCTCGCGATTTCCTGATCAATCAAATTGTCGGGGCGCAAAAGGCCATTGAGCTAAACACGGGTGAGCATCCGCGCTTTTTCTGTTACCCATTCGGCGGCTACGATGATTTTGCGGTTGCCGAGTTGCAGGCTATCGGATTGGATGCCGCCTTCACCGAAAATAAAGGGATTGACCTTTACGCCTCAAACCCCTACCGGATGCCGCGTGTGCGTGTTCGCGGCGCGACGGACATTAAAACCTTCGCTCAGCTTGTCTACAATGGCGGACTCTAACAGGCAAGTCATTGTGGATTTTTAACCGACTCTACCCATAGTTCGCGCAAGCGTTGCAACCCACTCCGCAGCCGTGTTTTGACGGTTCCCAGTGGGATGCGCGTTTCGTCGGCGATCTCATGGTGGGTCATGCCTCGAAAAAAAGCGAGATCGATCAACAAGGCTTGTTCATCAGGAAGCTGTTTTATCAATACTTGCAAGAGGATGCCTTCTTGCCAGTTGGCTTCGATTTGCCCAACGGCACTTGTTTCTTCCACGTCCTCAATAGAGTCTGGGTGAAGGGTCGGCTGACGGCGTTCTTGGCGCAAATGGTCAATGGCTGTGAAGTGGGTAACGGTCAGCAACCAATTTTTAAGACTGCCTTTGTTTGGGTCCCAGTGGGCTTTCTGCTGCCAAACCTTTAGAAAAGTGTCCTGAGTGACATCCTCGGCAAGGGTCGCGTTCTGCAAAACACGATAGGCGAGGCTGTACACTGCTTTGCCATATTGTTGATAGATCGCACGAAACGCCAGCGGGTCATGCGCGGCGATGCGTTGCATTAATTCAATATCATCAACGTGGTTGTGCATTATCATTTGCTCCGAACATCAGTCTAGCAAGTCGCGTGCGCGATGTAAAGCAATTCACGATGCGCCGCAATCCAAAATGCCCCACTTCAACGATTACCATAATAGAGGGGTGCGCACCCCTCTCATCCAATTCGCAAGTTATGGAGAGGTCACATGTTGAGCAGGTCAATGAGAGTTTTGATTTTGTTGTTGTTGGTATTCGCCGTTAGCCCGATAGTAAGTTCAGTAAGCGCCACGCCAGTCTATGCCGCCGACTTTACCGTTAGCGTGAGTAGCTCGAAAGATCTCGGCAAGTTTTTGGTTGGCAAAGATGGCATGACTCTCTATAGTTTCACTGTAGATCCCCTGAATGAGACGATGTGCTATGATAAATGCGAAACTGCATGGCCTCCGCTAACCGTCGCCAGTGCCGATGAACTCAAAGTTGCCGATGGTATTCCCGGCAAATTCGCCACGATCACGCGCAAGGACGGCTCACTGCAAGTGACGTATAACGGTATCGCGCTGTATTACTGGTTCAAAGACAACAAAGCTGGCGATACTACTGGACATCGTGTGGGTCGTGTGTGGTGGGTTGTTCCACCGGCTACTGCGTATTTGCAGAAAATCCCCAAGCTAGGATCTGTACTGGTTGGGCCAACTGGCATGACTTTATATACGTTCACCAAAGACACCACCGATGTCAGTAATTGTAACGACAAATGCGCCGTTGCGTGGCCCGCGCTGACAGTCAAGAGTGCCGACGAATTCGTTCCCGGCATCAACCTACCCGGTAAATTCAACACCATCACCCGCAAAGATAGCACGCTCCAAGTCACCTATAACGGGATGCCACTCTATTACTACCAAGACGATAAAGCCATCGGTGATGCTACAGGCGAAAATGTTGGCAAGGTATGGTTCACTGTCGTTCCAGAAACGATCACCACTGCTAGCAACAAAGACTTGGGCGATCTGCTAACCACCACTGACGGAATTACCTTGTACGCTTCCGCCAAAGACGCAGCCGGAGTGAGCAATTGCACGGGCGATTGTCTCAAGAACTGGCCTGCGTTTACAGTAGGTGCAAATGATCGTCTTGCCGCAGGTTCGCTCAAAGGCAAGTTAGAGACTCTCAAGCGTGACGATAACACGTTGCAAGTAACCTATAATGGCGCTCCATTGTACTTCTTTGCCAAAGATAAAGCCCCCGGCGATGTCTTAGGGCAAGCCGTTGGCAATGGCTGGAGTGTCATCAAACCCTAAAGTTGTCGCTGTTAAAAGCGCAAAAGAATTCATTTGCCCTAAATCCCCGGTGTCTTTTCTAGGCACTGGGGATTAGTGTTAGAATAGACCTGAAACAGGGTGAGTGTAATCAGGAAGCCTCTATGTTAACTCCACCAACGAAAGCTCCGACCTTTACTTTGACAAACGATGCAGATCAACCCGTCTCCCTAACCGATTTCGCGGGCAAGCGGGTACTGTTGTTTTTCTTTCCCAAAGCCGGTACAAGCGGTTGTACAACTCAGGCATGTGGCTTTCGCGATGCTTTTCCGAAGATCGAGGAAGCGGGTGCGGTTGTGATCGGTATCAGTCCCGATGCACCTAAGGCACTGGCAAAATGGCGAGCTAAAGAGCATTTGCCCTATGTGCTGCTCAGTGACCCAGATCACAAAGTTGCCGACAGTTATGGCGCGTGGGGCGAGAGGTCAATGTATGGCAAGAAATTTATGGGGATCATCCGCAGCCACTTCGTGATCGATGGACAGGGCAATCTTGAGGCTTCGGCAGTCAAGGTTAGCCCAAAGGACAGTATCGAAAAAGGGGTCGCTTCGCTGCTAGCGACTTCGTGAGTGGGATAAATAAGTAAATGGATAATTTAGAAGATCTCATAAAGGAAGTGTATGCGGCATTTGGTCTTGCTTATTATCACAGTGAGGTTTTATATCGAGGGCTTTGTGTCATCTATTCAATGATGACTTTTGAGAACAAAGAGGACATTACACAACCTCGTGTTGAGGAAAAGCTTAACGATATATATTCACTTACTCTGGGGCAAGCCAAGCAAAAGGTATCACATTTACTTCCCACTGATCTTCAGCAGCAGTTAGAAGTAGCTCTCGAAAAACGCAATTACTTGGCCCACCATTTTTGGTTTGAACAATGCCACTTGATGTTTAGTGAGCAAGACTTACTAGGGTTGTATCGAGAACTTCATAATTTGAGTGAGATGTTCAGTTCCCTAGATGAATCATTAACTGAATATTTCAAGCCGAAATTCGAGGCATTTGGAGTTAATGATGAGTTAGTACAAGACTCAATGGATAAACTTATGAAGGGTGAATTGGATGAATCTCTTATATCTCAGAGAAAGCCAAAAAAACAGGAGCACATAATAAGAGTTTGGGATGTTAATACTACTGAAAATCTAA
This sequence comes from Chloroflexota bacterium, assembly GCA_040007395.1. Lineage (GTDB taxonomy): Bacteria > Chloroflexota > Anaerolineae > Aggregatilineales > UBA2796 > DATGFK01. Next base: position 33,904 of record JBDTVG010000148.1, on the reverse strand, counting down.
GCACCCAAATTTTCGAGAGTGAGGATGGCTGTTTTTGGCAACTTTGCGATGTGGGACTTGGATGGACGAAATTCGACAAATCTAATTTGGATGGGAAAATCAACGAGAAAATTCAGCAGTATCTACCTGCTAATATTAACCCGCGTCCAAATTGTTCTGAACCTTGGAATTATGAATTCACTTTAGCAAAAGGCACAACGCTTCAAATTAGACGTGGGAAAAGAGAAAAAAGTTACTTTTTGCGTATTAAAGCACCCAAAATAGACTAACGATTTAGTTCAATTTGTATATTGCCATGATTTTACAATTCAGCCAACATGTAGGTGCTTTCCAATGAATATAAGTTTCTGAATTTAACAGGAGGAACTGATGAGCGATGAACAGGATCGATTGATTTATCTCGCGGGTAGCTTGTACTCAAAATCTTTGGAGTTGAAAAAGCTGCTCCATAAACTTGAGGAGACAGAAGCGCCACATGGCGAAATCCGCTTGTCGCACCGCAGCGCCGATGGGGAAAGTGTCACCCTACTCATTCATATCGACGGAACCGAATTCACCATGATGCCTGAAAACTCCGATCCCGGCTTTCGGCTAGACATCTCGGATCTGTCGATTAAAATCGAGTGAGCCGTCTACGTATGAGAGGGGAATTTTCCATCATGATTCATTATGCAAAAACGTAATCTTTCCAATCGCGCGATTTCTGTGACGATGCACGATGTTGCTAAACTGGCTGGCGTTTCACAAAGTACCGTTTCTCGCGTTCTTAGTCAATCGTCATTGGTCATCCCTATCAGTGAAGAGACACGGCAGCGGGTGCTTGAAGCGGTTGATCAATTAAGCTATTACCCCAATCTCACTGCTCGTAGCCTTCGCGCTCAACATTCCTATATGATCGCCATTATGATTGGCGATATTTCCAACTCGTTTTATCATTCCATTGTCCGTACTATCCAAAAAGTCGCGCACGAGCAGCATTATGATGTGCTGATCGCTTATACCGAGCAGCTTTATGAAAACGAAAAATATTTTTGTGAAGCGATGATTCGCCGTCCGGTAGATGGCATCATCATGTCCCCCTATCATCTAACCAACGAAGAGTTGGATCAGTTGATCAAGCGTACCGGAGCTTCAGTAGTTGTTTTAGCCAACCATATCGACCATCCCCAGATTGATCGAGTCTATGCCGATGATGGGCAAGGTGCTCATGAAGCAACTCGCTGGTTGATCGAGCAAAAGCATCATCAGCGCCTCGGCTTTATCGGTGTCCCGGCGGGCTATCCGCCCGGAGATCGACGATTGGCAGGTTTTAAGCGCGCAGTGGACGAAGCGGGACTATCGTGGAACCCTGACTATTTTCAAGAAGGCGACTTTACGATTGAAAGTGGTCAGCGGGCTATCCATGCCCTGTTAGATTTACCACAGCCGCCAACTGCTGTCTTTGCCTGTAACGACCTGATGGCGATTGGTGCTATCAATACGGCGTTGGATAGAGGCTGGCGTATTCCAGAGGACATCGCGGTTGTTGGGTTCGATAACATTGCCGAAGCCACGATTATCCGACCCAACCTGACAACCGTTGCACAATTCCCAATTGATATGGGACAACAATTGGCACAAGCATTATTCGAGCGCATCGAAGGGGTGGAAACCGGGCCGCAACGCTCGTTTGAGATCCCCTTGCAACTCATTGAGCGGCAGTCAACCTGAGCCACGCACGCAATACAATCGATTGTCTAATCTTTGGCGCTATTAGCGATTGTCGCGCTACTTTACTCGCCGGACTTGCTGCTGTCTGAACGTGACCTTGATCGATAGTTTGCCAAGCTGAAGATCATCCCCATTGCACAAAAGCCGGATTTCATGTGGGTGCAGACATTGGTTGTTGACATAGGTGTGGTTTGTACTACTGAGGTCGCAGATCGTCACCCCATTTTCCAAACGCTTGAATGAGGCATGAAAGCGCGAAACGCCGAGGGCTTCCGCATTATAGGCGGCTAGATCAATATCGGGGTGCATGGGGGTAGATTTGTCCGAGCGCCCTATGAAAGTTTCCCAACGTGGCGAAATTTCAAAGGAGTGTGAAGCCCCATTGATGGTCAGTACCAGCACCGAGTGTTGATCGAAATGTGAGGAACCTTGCTGAACCGGACTCTCGCAGTTGTGAAGCTGCTTTGTACCGAGCTTGAACGTTTCGAGGACGTGTCCACAGGAATAGCAGTACACGTCTTTTCGACTGTTGATCTTGCCGCAATCGGGACACGTTTGCATCGGAGGCAGTTCGTCCGGCGGATTTGCTCTTAGGGGAAGCGGCGTAATGCGGCGAACCGGGTTCGCCGCGGGAGATGGCACAACGGGTTGCGTTCGGGACAGCACTGACTCGGCAGTCGGAATAGTCCGTTGTATCGTCTTGTACTGCCAACCGTCACGCGATTCCCAGACCTGCGCCAACCGCACAAGATGTTGACGCTCAAGATGGTTGAGCAGGGAAGTCTGTGGTTGCAACTGGCGCAATACATCGTTGGGTGACCAGCCACATTGCCGTAACCGAATGTACTCCAAATGAAGATCCAAAGAGGAGATTTGCTGCTTCGCCATAAGAACGCCTTGTTGTGTAACGTAAGTGCATTGGTCGGTATGAAGTCCGTATGAAGCATGATACACTTGATTACGTTTCGATTCGCCTTACGATCACTGTTAGTGGCCCTCTATCTTATGAATTTTTTGCGAATTGTAAGGTTCAGCAAGGATGTAGAACATAATGACCGACAAGCATTTGAACGCAACTCCACTGGAATACAGCGAACTGGCTCCGACCTTCAGCCTCGACTCCATTGATGGACAGACCTTTACCCGCGGACAGTTTCGCAATAAATGCGGGCTAGTCTTGATCTTTTTCCAGCCCGTGCCTGACGTAATCCCCCTCCTGAAAAAGATTGGCGCGGACTTAGCAGAGTATCAGGAACTTAATGCGCGTATTCTGGGCATCGGACGGGCAGATCGCACAGAACTTGCCACGTTTGCTAGTACGCTTGCGCTTCCTTTTACGTTGCTTGCCGATCCGACTGGTGAAGCATGGAAGGCTTATTGTAGAACCGATCTGCCCGGTTACGCCGTCTTTGTGCTCGATCTGTATGGTGGCGTGGATGCTCAGAAAGTAACGAGTACGGTAAAGGATTTGCCAGAAGCCAGTCAAATTCTGGAATGGACACGCGCCGCGCAGTACAAGTGCAGTATCTGAGAGGCGGGTAGTATCGCTCGATTGCGGTGGCGTTATTCGTGAGCTTGAGTGCGAACAACACGTTCGCGATGAAACCGCAAATCACGTTAAATAGTCTAGTGCTTCCGTGCTACAATGTTGTGGTGTGACTGACAAACATGCTGCGGGCTATTGTGAGTGTGTACCATTGAAAGCACCACCCGACCCTATCCTGTGGAATAAATTGCTGTCCGGTAATCGTGAACAGCTTGCCGCTGCTGGAAAAGCGATCTTGGCTGCCGGACATGCCGATGATTACGTGTCGCTGCTGCTGATGGCACGCCGCCGGAATGCCCGCCGCCATCGCCGGGTGTTAGGCTTCATTCCCTTTGGCACAGCTTACACAGAGCGCGAACGGCGTTCGATGCTTTCGGCGTTAGGGATACTATGGGGTACTTTAGGGCGCACCTTGGGCGGCGCACTTGACCCGAAAGCCTCACACTTCGAGCGTGAACATGCTCACAAAGCCTTGATTAGCCGCCACGATCCGCGTGCAGTGCGTCCGCTGATAGAAGCAATGCTCGACGGTCAAGCGCTCGAAGACTGGCAGTGCATCGCTACTTTAGGTGCATTGGGCGACCTACGCGCGGCGGAACCACTGCTGATCTATGTTGGCCTAGACGCAGCGACGGATCGCGCGATCAATATCCCAGTTGAGTTTGGTGTTGAAGTCGGGCGGGCGCTGCGCGAAATGAAAGCACGACAGGTTCTTGGAAAAATACAGGATGCGCTGCACGCTCCCTTTCCACGCCAACGAATCGGATCAGCGTTGGTGCTAGCGGGATGGGGCGACGAAAAGCTGGCTCCATTGATTGCACCGCTGATCACAGATACAGAGTCGCAAGTAAGATTAGCCGCCGCCAATGCCATTGGCGAACTACGGGCGGCGGTATCGCTGGCTCCGTTGCAAGCTGCGCTCACCGATCCTGACCCACAAGTGCGGCTACGAGTCGAATGGGCGGTGCAGCAAGTGACTACCGCCAACGCGCAACGCGCTGTCAAAGCGGGCAAGATCCGGCGGGCTGATCCTGTTTAACACTCCTCAAGGTAAAAATAGCTAACCTGCATTATCATCTAAGAATAATATTTAGCCTTTTCTAAAGGAACAAAATAATGACAAGACCCGCCACGTTATTTACAGGACAATGGGCAGATCTGACGCTCGACACTGTCGCTCAGAAAGCGGCGGAAATCGGCTATGACGGGCTGGAATTGGCCTGTTGGGGTGATCATTTCGATGTGAGTAAAGCGCTCTCGGACGACAAATACATCCGTTCGCGCCACGACATTCTCGCCAAGTACGGCCTAAAATATTTCGCCATCAGCACCCATTTGGTTGGGCAAGCGGTCTGCGACCTGATCGATGAACGCCATAAGGGGATTCTGCCGGAGCATGTCTGGGGCGATGGCAAACCGGAAGGTGTTCGCCAGCGTGCCGCCGAGGAAATCAAAAATACGGCGCGGGCGGCGGCGAAATTCGGGGTTAACGTTGTTAACGGCTTCACGGGAAGCAGCGTTTGGCACATGATTTACTCGTTCCCTCCCACCGACCTGAGTCTGATAGAAGCTGGCTACAAAGATTTTGCAGATCGTTGGAATCCGATCCTTGATGTATTCGATGAGGTCGGCGTGCGATTTGCACTGGAAGTCCACCCCACCGAGATTGCCTACGATATTTACACCACCCAAAAAGCCCTTGAGGCGATTAAGCATCGCCCCGCGTTTGGCATCAATTTTGACCCAAGCCATTTGCATCATCAGTTCGTCGATCCTGTGATGTTCCTCGAAGAATTCCCAGATCGCATTTATCACGTCCACATCAAGGACTCAATCCGCAGGCTGGACGGGCGGCACAGTATTCTTGGATCGCACTTGGGATTCGGGGATCGGCGACGTGGTTGGGATTTTGTCTCACCGGGACGCGGCGGAATCGACTTCGAGCAGATCGCCCGCACCCTGAATCAGATCGGCTATCAGGGGCCACTCTCAGTGGAATGGGAAGATATTGGGATGCAGCGCGAACGTGGTGCCGCTGAAGCGCTCGAACTTGTCAAGCGGGTGAATTTCTCCGCTTCTGAACAAGCCTTTGATGCAGCGTTCTCGAAAAATACGGAGACGGCGTAAGCGATGCCGAATTGAGCTTGTAACGATGGCAGAGCCGTGTACCAACTGTAACACGCCTTCGATTGGTATCGGGATGGGGATCTATTCTGGAAAGATAGCGATCTGTGTAGGATAGAAAATTTTATGACTGCGTGGGTGGGGAGATTGGTGATCTCAAAGACACCTGATCCTCACCCTGCGCTATCCTAATTTTGTCTTGATAGTGTTAGACTACTGCACCATCGTGAAACGTTACAACAGCATAACACAAAATCTGTGTTAAAAGGCTATAATAGAAAGCAATGATGAACTCAGAATACCCAAGTATTGTACGGGGGTTGGCTTTGAATACCGAAAAAGCGATGTCGCGCTACCTTGAAATCTATCAATCGCTGTACCGGCGTGCTCCAAGCGAACTCCGTGACCTCGGCAGCGATTGGGTGCTGGTCAACGGGGCGCGGATGTCCCTAGGAGAACTGGAACAGCTTACCGAACAATTGCAGCGCGAGTTGCAGCAGGAACAGATTCGCAAGCGCAGTTTGGTAAAACGGCTCATGAACTGGTTCAGCAGCTAAACGCACACCTCGCGAGTTCCCCGATCCGCCTCTTTGCAGCCATAACAGGCCGTCTGTGTCTGTGCTCCGGTTATATTTGGGTCAAATTTCGTTTGTTTTCTAAAACTTTCCTGCTTCCTGCCGAGAGCAAGCGCGGAGGAAAGCACGGATTTGCGCTATGAAAAAATTCTTCCGGCTCATTTTTATTACGGTAACGTTGCTCTCGTTATTGTGTATGGTGGCGATTCTTCTTGGCTACAGGCAGCGCGAAAGTGTTTTCATCTCAGAACTCCACTATTGCGACAGTACAATCTGCTATTTAGGCATCGTACCGGGCATCACGACTTGGGATAAAGCACTGCCACTCATTCGACAAACCACACAGTTAGATGCACTTGATGACTTAGCCCATACCTATGGTCACAAAGAACCTGCTTATACTGTGGGCTTTCTGGTGGGCGGAGATCAAGATACGCCTATTGAAATAAACATAAATTTGACTTCGGCAAAAGTTTATGCGGGCGACTTAATTACCAAATTTGGGAATCCTTGCTATGTTGTGTCATTTACTGACGGTCTTCTGGGGTTGGGCTATCCCAATGCGTTATTTACCGTGCCGACTCATCGGTTGACACCTTTCTCACTCATCGACCACGTTGTGCTGCTGCGTGACAAACAAAACGCCTGCCCGCCAGTTTGGCCTCCCGGATCTTTAGTCGTTGATGGGTGGCAAGGGTTTATTACCTATCCTGTACAAAAGTGATATGCCATTCATTTCACAGATTGTGCCTGCTTCGATCCCTAAACAAAAGTAATGCGCCAGTGATTTTACAGATTGTGCCTGCTTCGGTTACACGCACTTTGCAACTTTAGGCCATAATGGGCGTAGACTGAATAGCAATTATCCTCCTGAGGAGCGCTTATGTCGTTTGCCATTGGCGAAACCGTTGGACCCTACCGGATCACGGATCGGCTGGGACAAGGCGGTATGGCTACTGTCTTCCGCGCCTATCATGCCAAACTTGATCGCTATGTCGCGATCAAAGTCCTTCATGCCGCCTTCAAGGAAGATCCGACTTTTCTGGCACGTTTTCAGCGCGAAGCACAGATCGTCGCCCGCCTCGAACATCCAAGCATTGTGCCAACCTATGACTTCAGCGAACACAATGGCGAACCGTATCTAGTCATGAAATTTATCGAGGGCAACACGCTCAAGGCGCGACTCTCGCAGAAACCCCTGACGCTTGACGAAACGATCAAGATCATGACCGCTGTTGCTGAGGCGTTGACTTACGCTCATGAACAGGGCGTGTTACACCGCGATATTAAGCCGTCGAATATCCTGCTAGAAAAAGGTGTGACTCCTTATCTGGCGGACTTTGGCTTAGCACGAATTGCCAGCGCTGGGGAATCGACCTTGAGCCAAGATATGATGATCGGCACGCCGCAATATATGTCGCCGGAACAGGCTCAAGGCGCAAAGAATCTTGACGGGACAACGGATGTTTATTCACTGGCAGTAGTGCTGTATGAACTGGTAGTTGGGCGCGTGCCGTTCAACGCAGATACACCGTATGCCATCATACACGACCATATCTATTCACCGCTGCCGATCCCCTCACAGGTCAACCCGCAAGTACCCTATGAAGTGGAACGGATGCTGCTCAAGGCGCTCTCCAAAGATCCGGCGAGTCGCTATGTCACCCCAGTGCAAATGGTCGATGCGTTCCGCGAAGGGGTACGCACCGCCAACCTGACCGAGCTTTCGGCGGGCAGCTATCGTGTGCCGATAACCATACCAACTACCGCGAATAACCCACCCTCATGGGCGGCGGGTATACCTCCGTCTAGTGCTGGTACGCCGCCGCCTGTTATCGGCATTCCCGCACCCGTGCCGCCAACAAGTGACGTATCCGCATCGTATCTGCGCCAGCAGCGACGGGCAAACCTATGGATGTTAAGCGGCTTCGGCTTACTGCTCCTGACCTGTATTACTGGGCTGTTCGTCGCCCTCTCGACTTATCAGGCGGCAAGCAGCGCGGGGTTGTTCACGGCGGCACAGCCCACGTTGCTTACCCTGCCGACTTCTACCGTTCTTGAGCCAACCGAAATTGCTGTAGTGACAACTGCTAGTTTGGAATCAACTGAAGCGCCAGAAGTCAGTGCTACTGTACTTAGTGTCACACCATCAATTGCGCCGACCATCCAAAATTCAGAAACCCCGGCAAATACAATCGCTCCTATCGCCAATACTAGCAATTTTCCTATCCTCTCCATTCCACAGGCAGAACAAGAAGTACGGTCACACCCGGACGACCCTCGCGCCCATTTGGCTTTAGCCGCCGCGCTGGGTAATGATAATCGCCGGATCAGAGCGTTGCAGGAATATCAAGCGGGGCTGCGTTTACTCAAAGGCAATGCCAACCTTGCGCTGGAAATTGCTCAACAGATGACCAATACCCCAAAGATTGATGCAGCATTACCAGCCATTCTCTATGCGTTTGCTTATGGCGCGGCTGGCAAAACGCACCCGCAAATCCAAAATGAAGCGGGGCGCAATCTCTATCAATATGTATCGGGGCTGCGTCCACAAAACTTAGCGGCGGTTGGGCGACTCTCTGATGCCGCGACGGAATACAACTCCGCTGGGCTATATGCCTTCACCGCGTTGGGTTATCATGTAGTGGGTGTCGATGATAATGCGAAACAGGCAATGGATAAGGCCGTTGCCCTAGAGCCAGATTTACCGGAAGTCCAGTTGGTTCGCGGTATAATAGCCTTGGCTCAGAACAGCCCCAAAGATGCTGCCGCCGCATTCGATGCCATTGCTAAAACCGCCGATGCGCCGGGCTGGGTCGTTGACGAAGCGAAGCGACTTGCACAAAAAGGATCGTGAATCGATGCGTATGCCCATCGTCGCCGGAAACTGGAAGATGTACAAAACCCCCGCCGAAGCCGCCGAGTTTGCTCAGGCGCTCATTGCCGCGCTCACGCCTTTTGATAAGGTTGAGCGTGTGGTTTGTCCCACCTTCGTGTCGATTCCCGGCGTTAGTAAAATTCTGGAAGGCTCACCGATCAAAGTCGGGGCGCAAAACGTCCATTGGGAAGTACAGGGTGCATACACAGGCAGCATTTCTGCGCCGATGCTCAAAGGCTTAGTGGAGTATGTGATCGTCGGTCACTCTGAGGTTCGCCAATATCAAGGGGATACTGACGAGATGATCAACAAGAAGGCCAAAGCACTGTTAGCCAATGGCCTTAAGCCGATTATTGCAGTGGGCGAAAGTCTCAGTCAGCGGCAAGCCGGGGAAACCGAATCCTTTGTCGGTGGACAGATCCGCGCTGCTTTTCAAGATATTCCTGCGTCGGAACTGACAAAAATTGTGGTGGCCTACGAACCGATCTGGGCGATTGGTACAGGGTTAAGCGCCAGTGGCGAAACCGCCAACACCACCATTGCCGGGGCGATCCGCGATGTTCTCACATCGTTGTATGGCGAGGAAGCCGCTTGGCAAGTACCGATCCAGTACGGCGGCAGCGTCAAGCCAGACAATATGCAAGAATTTATGTCCCAGCCACAGATCGATGGGGCGTTGGTCGGTGGCGCATCGCTCAAAGTAGACGATTTCACAGCGTTGGTACGAGTTGCCAATGAGGTCAAGGGCGGAAGTTAACTCAAGAGATCGATAGAGATCATGTTCAGCTTTGATTTGCTCATCCCGTGGTTTACGCTGGCAGCAGTGCTGGTACCGCTGTTGTATGTTCAGCGCTGGATACATCGGCATTTGTTCGGGGTGGGCTATCTGGTTGCCAAAGAAAAAGGGGTCGCGACCCTTCTCTATTATTTGTTCCTGATACCGGGCGTATTCCTGCATGAGTTTAGCCATTACATGATGGCGGGCGTATTCGGGATTCGCCCTAAGCGCTTTACCTTCACCCCCGAAGCTCAGGAGGATGGTTCGCTTGAGATGGGCTTTGTCCAGCTTGAGGACATCAAAAATCCTGTCTACGGGGGACTGATTGGAATTGCGCCGCTGCTGAGTGGCATGGCAGTTGTCATCTGGATCACGCGCTCGGCACTGGATTTGCCTTTCTTCTTTACGGCTTTGCAAACGACGGATCTCAATGTTATCAGCGGGGCAGTCCGGTTTTTGGTGAGCAAGCCCGACTTCCTGCTATGGACCTACCTAGCCTTTGCGGTGGCAAATGCCATGATGCCCAACGCCGAAGACCGCCGGGGCTGGTGGATTGTCGGCGCTGGCGCGATTGCGATTCTAGTGCTGTTGACGATTGCAGGTTTTCAAGTAACCGTCGTCGAATGGTTGCAAGGGCCAATTGCCCAATCGCTCTACTCGCTGGCGGCGATCTTTGGCAGTGTGTTGGCCTTGGATCTGGTAGCAGCCGCGATAATTCGGGCGGTTGAGCTAGTGCTCGAACGGGCTACCGGAAACAAGGTTCAATACCGACCTGCGCTGCCCGCCACGACCACTGCGACGGCGGCACTCGGTGCAGGTCGCCAATTGAAATCAGTCTACGATCTGCAATTGCCACTGCCCCCGCCTCCCGGCAAACTCGTTAGAGCTGCCCCGGCACGTCTGCCAAGCGCAGGTACAAGTCTAGATCGGCCTGAACGTCCGGCGACTCCGGTGGGAACCTATGGCGGCGTATCTGGCCCACGACCCGCCCTCGGTTCGCCTGCTGGGACTCCCGCACCTAGACCCAATCCAGCGCTATCTAGTCCTAGTCCGCGCCCCGGTATATCCGCCCCAGCAGCCAGCGCCGCCCCCGGCGGAGTACGCCCCGGACAGCCTGCTCAGTCAGGACAATCCAGTCAATCGGGTCAGTTTGGACGACCAGCACAGCCATCACAGCCATTACCATCTAGCAACCAACCACAACCGACTCGCCCCCCGATTGGTGGGCCACCCGCACTGGCGCGACCTAATCCGCCTGCTCCACCTGCTGCCCGTCCTCTGACTCCCACACCCGCGCCCAAGCCCAATCCAGCGCCCGGAGTGCGACCTGCGTCACCGTTCGGTGCGCGTCCAGCCGAGCCGCAGCGCTCCCGGTTTGGCGATGATGACGATTATATCGAGGCTGACGTGATCGACGATGACGACGAACCCAACCCGCCCAAGCGCAGCCCAAGCCCATTTGGTAGTAGGCCGACTGCAAATACCAAAAAAGATGATGACGATGACGACGAACTGAAATACGTGGATGACGACGATCTTTGATCGCTAAAGGGTTAGCTGCGTAAATGTCGCCCAACAGCAACATGCAAAATCACCATAATCCCGAAAGTTTGGGCGGCGGCAATTGCGGCCTGCCCAACGGTTCCACCCGGCAACTCTGATAATCCCGCTAGCCCAAACGCCCCGAAGAAGCCAGCCAACGGCACAATGCGATAGATGAGATAGCGTCGGGTAACGCGCTTGCTGGCGACCATGACTAATCCGGCAGCAAGGATCACTAGCGCCGAGACAAAGAAGATGATCCCTGTTTCACGCCCCATCGCTATCCGACCCTTTCTTGCTCAACTCGGAGAGGCGCGTTACTAACGCAAACCCGATCAGCACCAGAATGATCATGACGACAATCGCGACCAGTTTGAACAGACGACTCGTTGTCAGCAGCGCCAGCGCACCAAAAGCCGCGCAGAATAGGTAATAGCCCAGTGCGATCAAACGCGGATCGACATTAGCATCGATCAGCCGAAAGTGGATATGCCCCCGATCTCCGACCATCGGATTTTTGCCAGTGGCAATGCGTCGGGCGGCTTGCCACGCCAAATCAAGCAGGGGCAAACCCATCACCAACAGAATCGTCGCCATTTTTGCGCCGCCGATAATGCTCAACGCCCCGATGGTGTAGCCCAAATACACTGCCCCGCTGCCCATAAAGATCGTGGCAGGATGCCAATTGAAGCGCAAAAAGCCAAGCATCGTGCCAATAAGGGCCAGCGGCAGCAGACTTACGCTCAATTGGTCTTCGCGTATTGTATGGATGAACAGCAGCAGTGAGGCGATAACGACTACGCCTCCAGCTAACCCGTCCACGCCATCCAGAAAATTGAGCGTATTCATCATCAACCCTAGCCAGAACAGGCTGATCGTGACGGTGAAAATGTAAGGCCATTCTGGGGTAGTCGTTCCGGTCAGCGGATTATTCAGCCGTTCGATGAAGATCAGAAAGGCTACGCCAATCGCAGCGGCGACGATCTGTATCACGTATTGCAGGACGGCAGGCAGATCGAATCTGTCGTCGAGCAGACCAAAAATAAATAGGAATGTGCCACCGATCAGCAGTCCAGCGAGTCGGATCACTTCGTATTGATCGCCATGCTCAATCGGTAGACGCTGTGCGACCAGCGCTGTAATCGTGAAAGCCCCCCAGAGTGGCAGTGCGCCCAAGCGGGCAACTGCTGTGAGATGGTGACGGCGACCACCCGGTTTATCCATCAGGCCTAGATAAGGAGCCAACCTTCGAGCCAACATGGTCAGCGCAATAGAAAGCACAAGAGACAGCGCAAAGATAAAAGCCGCTGAGATAAGGTATGAAGTGCTAAGGGTTGCAGGCAAACTATCGAACCTTCAAGTTCGGATAAACGCTCGTTGTCGCAGTCTAAATAACTTTACTGCGGATAACGCACATTATCGGAACTAATAATATAGAGTCCGCTCAGGATTCTATCAGCAATCGTCGTCTAATGCACCGTTTACAATCTTAAAGATCATCTTCCCGCCCACATCACAGCGCTTTAGAATTCGATCACGAGCGTTACTATTTTGTTGGCGATGGCTTGGGCGATGATGCTATTCGCCTCACGGCTGGTATGGATATAGTCGATATAACAGGTACAACCCCCTCCGCGAGCCTCATCCAGCACATGCGTTAGATCTAGCTCATCGGGATCGGCAGCGCGCGCTTTTTGCCAAACGCTGGGAATCGGCGGCATAACAAAGTCGATGACTCGCGCATCGATCCAGCGTCGCATCATATCGGCTTCACTGTTGGTCAGTGGGCGCGACCAGATAAGCGGCTGAAAAACATGTAAGAAGGTGGCACGGTGATCTTGAGTGTATTGTCGCGCCATACGAATGGCCTCTGGCAAAACAACTGGTGTATCAGGATTGGCGATCCAACCCTGATCTGGGGCGCACAGCAGACGCAAGATTGACAAACGTGGATTATCACATATAAACAGGCGATAATAACCACTCAAGGCTTGGGTCGAACCGTCATAAAAGATGACAATATCGTCCGGCGCTATGGTCGTATGCACTAATCTTGCATACTCTTGCTGGACTTGATCCGCCGGGAACCCATGATTTTCAACATACCAATCGGGCAGCAATGCCTGCAAATAACTGGCGACTGTCTCGCTATCCCGCAGGTGAGAGCCAAACAATGCGCTGTTCCCAAACATGATTATTTTACGCCGAGCATACAATGGTTGACCCGTCGTATGACGCATTCCATTGCTAATATTGAGGGCTTGGCTGCGGCTATCCTTTAAGGTAAAAACGCCGTAGTCATTCGGTGCGAATGAATAGGTGGCGGCGCGAATATCTGGCGCGATGTCTGCGTAGAAGTCAATTTTGTTTCGCAACCAGAGTCTAGGCAAAAGTTCCCCAACGCCCGCCACTATCAACACAATGATCAGACTTCGCCAGAACCATTTAGTGTTACGCAATAGCCTCTCCTTCACGTGATTCTGGCGGTTTAGCGCTTGCCCAGTCCCCAGACCGATTTACGGATGGCTTCTACTCCCGTTAGCAATCCTGCGCGAACCTTAGATTTATAGTAAGGAGTCATCAAACGCTTCCCTACCGAACCAATGCCGCTAAGCTTGTCAACAATAGTTAGCTGACTGGATAACAGGATTAGCTTTATAATATTGGCGGATTGGATCAACCATGGGATGTACCAATGCCAATGGCTCAACCCTAATCCGGCGATTAGACTGCCTAAATTCGCGCTTATCGTTCCACCTGAGGTGGTGTATAACCAAGGATCAGTTTTATCAATTTCGCCGTTAAATGCCATGTGCAACAAAAACAGATGGTCATCGCCAAAACGGTTTCGCAATTGGTAACGAGCCGCCACCGCTGTTTTCATCACGCCGTAAAACTCAGTGTTCAATCGCTGGTTGAGCAAAATTTTGCGGATTGCTGCCCGCTTCGTTAAACCAACGGTAGTCAGATCCGAGTTTCGGCGGGTTTCCGTTTGTTTAGCGATGTTCTTTACGAGGGGTTCACTGTAGCACAACACCAACTGACGATTATGCAGTAGCTTGTCCATACATTTTTCGATATAACGCTCATGCCAACTGTCGTCATCTGCTGCCCAAATAAAGTACTCACCAGTGGCTTGCTGCAATACGAATGCAAAGTTGGCGATTGCACCGATATTCTGGCTCTGCTTGAAATAGCGGATTCGTGGATCTTCAGTCATCAACGCACGAACCATTGACTCTGTTTTATCGGTTGGAGAACAGTTGTCAGAAACGATGATTTCCAGATTTCGGTATGTTTGCTGCGTCACACAGCTAAGCATTTGGGCAAATAGCTGTGGTCGATTGTAGGTTGGCATCCCAACACTGACTAACGGCAGTGGTCGATCTGTTGGCAAGCCAATCAAATCATCATGGTTCATCAGCTACTCTTTCTGGCTGCGGCGAAGAACGGTAAGTCTAGCGATTTTCTGGTAACAGTCAAAGCGTGCCATAATCGGTATGCGATTATGCTGCTCGTGATCATTCGTTAGGGAAAAGCGAGAAAAGAAATTTACATGTCATCTCTACCAAAAGTTTTTGTGACACGGCGCATTGTCGGCCTAGAACCATACGCCGAACGCTTGGCGCTCGATGTGTGGGACGACCCATTGCCACCCCCACCTGACGAACTTCGGGCGCGGACTCAGGGTTGCGAAGGGTTAGTAAGCCTGCTCACTGATCGTATTGACGCGGCATTTATGGACGCTGTACCGGGATTAAAGGTGATCAGTCAAGTAGCAGTGGGCGTAAACAATATCGATCTCGCGGCGGCAAAGTCACGGGGTATTCCGGTAGGCAATACGCCCGGTGTCCTGACCGACAGCACCGCTGATATGGCCTTTGCACTGCTGATGGCAGCCACCCGGAATATTGTACCGGGCGCAGCCTACGCTAAAGCGGGTCACTGGAAAACGTGGGAGCCTGCCTTACTGCTCGGTCAACCAGTCTGGGGCACAACATTGGGAATTGTCGGCTATGGGCGTATCGGGCAGGCGATGGCGCTGCGTGGCAAAAGCTTCAATATGCGACTCTTAGTCACGGGAAGATCGCTGACTGACACTGACGCAGCCCATGAGGGCGCAACAAAAGTGACGTTGGATGACCTACTGCGCGAAAGCGATTTTGTCTCGATCCATACGCCACTGCTGCCCGAAACACACCATCTGATCGGCGCACCGCAGTTAGCGCTAATGAAGCCAACTGCTACTGTGATTAACACTGCACGCGGCGAAATTATCGACCCAATAGCGTTGGTCGAAGCATTACGCGCCGGACGACCCGGTTATGCGGCGCTCGATGTGACAGAGCCTGAACCGCTGCCGCCCGATCATGCGCTGTACTCGCTGCCCAACTGCCTAATCGTGCCGCATTTAGGCAGCGCGACTATGCAAACGCGCCTCGCTATGACCCAGATCGCAATGGCGAATCTGGAAGCCGGATTGCGTGGCGATCCCTTGCCTCATCTGGCAAATCCTTAGCGAGCTAGACTTTGCCCGTAAAGCGATAGCCAATGCCGTACTCGTTCTGAATATAGGTCGGTATTTTGGCATCCGGCTCGACCTTGCGGCGCAAGTGCGACACATAGATGCGTGGGTAATGATGTTCCGTTGTGTATTCAAAACCCCACACTTGTTCCAACAATTGCTGGAAAGTTAGCACCTGTCCCTTGTGTCGAATAAAGGTCGCCAGCAGCTTGAACTCAGTCGGAGTCAGGCGGGTTTCTTCGCCGCCTACCCACACGCGACGGGCATCCACGTCGATCATCAGATAATCGTCGGCGTAGACAATCGGTTGGCTCCCATCTTCGTCGGAAAGCTGCGCTCGTCGGAGCAGCGCCTTGACCCGCGCATGAAACTCGATATTGCGGATCGGCTTGAGCATATACTCATCCGCGCCGAGATTTAAGCCTTTGGCAATATCATCCTCGGTCACGGCGTGGGCGGTCATCATCAGGATTGGCACATTGGAGAGTTCGCGAATCCGCTGGCAAACCGTCAAGCCATCCATCTGAGGCAGCGCCACATCCAGCACCACCATGTTAGGCCGCGTTTCGTGGAACATTCGCAAGCCGTCCAACCCGTTGACAGCAATATAAGCTTCGTAACCATGCTGCTCAAGCTCAAGTTGTAGCAAGCGGGTCATTTCTACATCGTCTTCGATTATCAGGACTTTTACAGCCATCGGTACACCCTAAATGTTATCTAACTGCGGGTAAAAGCATTTTGACACACCTCAATTGTAGCACTGTCTCAAAATCTGTGCGCGAAAGATTGCTTTTACCGTAGGGGAAACACATCAAAATTAGCAGACAACGCGGGCGTTGTCCCTACAAAATTCCCTTTGGCGGTAGGGACAGGGCCTGCCCTGTCCGAAAACCTCCCGTTTATGATTCCGGCTGTGTAGATTTCTCGGCGGCCTTCTGGAACGCTTCGATGATCTTATAGTAGCCTGTGCAACGGCACAGATTACCCGTGATGCTCTGTGTGATCTGATCGTGAGTCGGGTTGGGGAATTCTTCGAGCAGCTTAGCGCCAGCCATCAAGAAACCCGGTGTGCAATAGCCGCACTGCACCGCGCCTGTTTCGATAAATGCTGCCTGAATCGGGTGGAGTTCTGCGTTCTCTGCCAACCCCTCAACCGTCACAATGTCCGCGCCATCGGCACGCGGTGCGGGAACCATACACGACATAACTGCCATGCCATCCAGAAATACGGTACACGCGCCGCACTCGCCTTCGGCGCAGCCTTCTTTCGTACCGGGCAAAGTAGCATTTTCGCGCAGCAGTCGCAGCAGCGTTTTGTGATTGCCGCCTGCTAACGTAACCGACTGTCCGTTAATTGTCGTATTGATCGGCGCAGTGTCATGGATAATAGCTTGGGGCAGTGGCTTGGCAACATGCGCCTGACTTTCGCCCCACAGCATTGGAGGATTAACAGGCCATGCTTTGCGCTCCTCACCGTTCATCAGAGCGCGTAATGCACGCAAAGTTAGGACGCGCACCATTTCGGCGCGATATTCTGCCGGGGCGCGGACATCATCAATCGGAGAGGGAGTAGCCGCCGCCAACCGTGCCGCTTCGGTGATGGTGGCATTGGTCAGAGTCTTGCCCGCGAGATAGGCTTCGGCAATCGGCGTATTGATTATCGTCGGCGCAACGCTGCCCAACGTGATCTGCGCTCGTGTCACCGTGTCACCATCAAAGCTCAGGATCACTGCCACATTGACTACCGAGATCGCTTGAGCGCGGCGCAGGCCAAGTTTGAGGAAGATCCCGCGTTCGTTGTGAGCCATCGCCGGGAATGTGATGGCAGTCAACATTTCGTCGGGGCGCATGGAAGTACGCCGCACCCCCGTATAGAATTCGGGCAGGGTCAATGTGCGTTCGCCGTTGAGCGAAGCTAGCGTAACCATTGCGCCTAGCGCCCACAGCGGTGTAATCGTATCGTTGGCGGGACTAGCCGTAATCACATTCCCGGCAACGGTGGCGCGGTTGCGGATTTGTGGCGCACCGACTTCCCACGAAGCCTGAGCTAACGGCAGCGCGTGTCGCACAATCAAGCCGCTATCCACCAGATGATTATGCGTGACCAGCGGCCCTAACAGGATCGAATCACCGTACTGCCTGATCTCGTCCAAACCCGCGATGCGCGAAATATCGATTAATGTATCAATACCGGGGCGCTGTCCACGTTCGAGTTCAAGGATAATATCCGTTCCACCTGCAACCAATCGGGAACGTTCGCCTGCCTCCGCCAACAGTGTCAGCACCTCGCTGACCGAACTCGCGCTGTGATAATGTTTCCACATAATTCCTGCTGTCAACCTCGTGTTGTTTACTTCAATTTTGACAGGAAATCTTCGACAGTCTCTTCGGGCGTGATCACTTCACCGCCCAGATTCAACCGCAGCGCTTCCTGATGTTTGATCAACCATGCGTACAAGTCGGCTTCAGTACGGCCCGGAAATTGGCTCAACACATCGTATTTGCGGATCAGGTCAATGATCGGCATGTAGACGTGATCGTACCAACTCGCCACTGCATCTTCCCAAGCAATATCGTGATCCTGTTCGATACCCATAAAGTACTTGTGGACATCGATATGTTCGATGATCTCACGATAGCGAGCCGGTTCGGTCAGGATCACTTCGCTGCCGGGTCGCACAAAGTCTAGGTGGGTAAGTCGCAGGAAATCTGCATAGCCCTCTTTGATCAGCAGATCGTCGGGCTGCGTGTTAGCATCGAACGGCACAGCGGTAGGCAACTCAATGACGTAAGCTTCAATTGTTTTGGCCTGAAGCTGACGCGCTACCGACACCCGGTGATTGCCGTCGATGACAAAATAGACTTCGCCAACTTTGTAAACTTCAATGGGCGGAAACCCTTCGGGACCGCGTGCCATTGCATCCAGCCGTTGCCAGCGAGAGCGCACCGAGTTTTTGCGGGGCAAGAAGCTCCGGGTGAAATCCTTATAACGCCCGACACTGCCGACAATTTTGTCGATTTCAATGTCGCGGCGACCAATGTACCGTTCGTCACGCAACCGCAGCCGTTGGCGTACTTCCTCAAAACTCAGCAGATCAATCGATTTGCCCGTCAATAAAGACCAAAATTCCTGCCAAAATGCCGACATGCGGGCACTCTGGAAATTGCGTGCTGCTTCAATCATCGAGGTGCTGCTGTCAGAATCCACTGTTATGCCCCTTTTTCAATCGTTAACATTTTGACCGGATTAATATTGATAACCTCAGTCTCCATAAAACGAGTCCGTGTGGGCCGTCGGTTGTCCCAAACATCTACATGCCCATGAATCAAATAGCGTGGACGATACCAATTCATCAACAATCGTAGGCTTCTGAACCCACGATGAGTCTGATCCGGCAAATCATGTATATCGCGTGGTGGTGCATGAGTAACCATGACATCCAGACCATATCCCAAGCGCAAACGTCGCAACAATAGACGCGGTGCAAACGCCAACACTTTCAAGAACATCTGACTTTCGCTGTACTGGACGGCCTCATCATTATAACGCGGTGAACCTTCTAACCCCGCAAAGGTAAGGCCCTTAAACCTTTTAACGTGACCATCTAAATTGTCGCCGCCGGGCTGTCCTTCTGTGTATTGGTGATCATGGTTGCCGCGGACGAAATACAGCGGAACGTTAAGGGTTGAAATGATCAGATCCAAATAAGGCATTGGCATATCACCGCAGCTAATCACCATCTCCGCATCACCATAGGTACGCCGCAAGTTATTCTGATCTTCGATCTGTGGTAAAACGTTATCACTAACTGCCAGAATTTTCATACCAAGTTTTATCGATTTCTATTAACTAAGGAGGAGAAAGAGGTTAAAGCTAGCACAGATTATAAATCGACTTCGCCAGAATTTCCGACAGAATCAGTTTTGCCTGTCCACTGCATAGGCTGGCCTGTGCCACCCCGCCGCAGCATGATAATCTCTGCCATGATACTAATGGCTATCTCTTGCGGGGTTTCGGCCTGTAATTCTAGCCCAATGGGGGCATGAACTCGCGCAAGCTGCTGTGGCGTAATCCCCTGTTCGGTCAAGGCTTTCGCCGTCAAAGTCCAGCGGCGGCGGCTACCGATCAGGCCGATATAGGGAACCTCGGAGGCGAGCAGTGCAGGGATGAGATCGATGTCTACCGGGAGTCCACGTGTCACGGCGGCAACATACGTGGTCGGACCAAGTGCGACTTGCTGTGGCACTTCCGAAGGTTTCGCCACGATATAACCGTGCATCCCCGGAATATGCTGTTCGTTACAGTAGTCAGCGCGGTCATCGGAAACAATGACGCGGAAGTTTAACCACTTGCCGAGTTCCGCTAATGCTTTGCCGACATGCCCACAACCGATAACGAGCAAAGTCGGCGCATTGACTAATGGCTCAATGAACATTTCGGCGGTACCACCACAAATCCCCGGATCGCCCGCCGCCGGGTCATTGAGGGTATAGCTAACAATGCGTGTTTGCCCGGTGGCGAGTGCGGCGAGTGCGTCCTGCACCACCCGCGATTCCATTGCGCCGCCGCCGACCGTACCGATAATTTTGCCGTCAGGCCAGACTAGCATTTTGCTCCCGGCGTGGCGTGGCATCGATCCTTGTGTGCGTATGATCGTTACCACCGCCGCCGATAAACCTTTGTCCTGCGCCTCTAGCAAGGCGTGTAATACGTCTTTTTCGTCCATGCCTCTTATCCTCGCGAGTATAGACGCACTTTATCGTTTTTTGTCGTGCTACACAAGTCGAGTAGTTCCAATTACCAACGCCTTTGTCGCCAACACGCCTCAATCGATAAACCACTTTACTATTGAATCAAGTCAATTCTGCGACCTTGACACTAATTTCAACGTATTCCCTTTTTAAAAAGTAATGATTGCTTACGTTGGCGCGTCAAACTTAATAAATAAAGTTCACAGGTGAACCATTTACTGGAGGATATAGATCATGAAAGTAGGGCAATCTCCAACAGACTGGGAATATGAAGATTTTGTTTTTCAGAAATGGCATCCCGGTGAATCATGGATGGGGCTAGAATTCGATAAACACGAAGCATCCGCTTATGTGCGTTCTTATTTATGGAATACATTTGAAGATCGGATAACGGCTGAATTACAAACTTGGCGCAATCAGGGGTGGGAACTGGCTGGGGAAGTTGGGCCTGCTGCATTGCAACTTCAACGTACCGCAACTGTGGATACCAGCATTGATGCCGCCGATGTTGTGCTGTGGATAGCGACAGCGGGTCTTGCGCTGATTGTGCAAATCCTAATGGGGTCGCCGCCCCGGACGTTCGCGACTTATGTGCCAACTGAGTTTCGGGTGCCAATGCGCCGTCTGCGTCCAAGCTGTTGAGCGCAAGTGCCTAGCTCAGAGGATGCGTTGGCCTAACAGACTTGCCGCCAACGCGACAGCAAGTTCGGCAGTTTGGTTGTGGTTGTCCAGAATTGGGTTGATTTCGACAATATCCATTGACCGTACTTTGCCAGAGGCGGCGAGAATTTCCATTAACAGGTGGGCTTCACGATAGGTTAGCCCCCCCGGAATTGGCGTGCCAACCCCCGGCGCAATATCGGGATCAAGCGAATCCATATCGAGACTAACGTGGATGGTGTCTACATTCGCCAACTGATCTAGCACCCGACGAGCCATTGTCGCCATGCCATTTTCGTCAATATCGGTCATCGTAAACACAGAAATTCCGCTGGTCGAAAGGCGCTGCCGTTCCGTTAGATCCAGACTGCGAATCCCGATCATGACAACATTTTCGGCGCGCAGCTTGGGGCCAGCGTACCCCATATTGACTAGTGAATCCGGACCATCACCAAGCAGCACCGCCATCGGCATTCCGTGTATATTGCCCGAAGGCGAGGTTTGCGGCGTATTATAGTCGGCGTGAGCATCAACCCAAATCACACCAATTTGGCGCTGTCGGGCGATGCCAGTGACACTGCCCATACTGATGCTGTGGTCGCCACCCAGACAGATTGTGAACTCGCCGTCAGTCGCGCCGCTGAGTATCGTTTTGTAGATCGATTGGCAAACCTTGACCACTTCGTTAAGGTGATGGGCGTGCTCGTTCTCTGGCGACGGATCTTCTTCTTGAACCACTGCCTCGACAGTCAGTACATCCACGTTGCCGCTGTCGGTCACAGTATAGCCAAGTGCGGTGAGACGATCTTGCAACTGAGCATAGCGCACCGCGCTTGGCCCCATATCTACGCCGCGCCGCCCCTGACCGAGATCCATTGGCACGCCCAGAATGCGAACCTTGTTTAGTTTTTGCAATGGTTTCTCATAAATAGCCATAATTCTATAGTATAGCCCTTGAGCGCCAAATTTGAATGTGGCTATTATAGAGTCATTCCATTCAGGCACAGCCATATTTTTATATCAACTCGTAAAGTGAGGTAAGTGTGTCTGGCTATTATTTCATCAGTTATTCCCGGCAAGAGATTACGTTTGTAGACAGCCTGTCGCAGGAGCTTAACAAGCGTGGTTATGAGACGTGGATCGATTTCCAAAAACTAGTTCCCGGTAGACCATGGGATGACCAACTGGGGGAGGCGATCAAGGGTGCCAGCGCCGTGCTGTTGGTAGTCTCCAAAGCATCGATGGCTTCGGATGCAGTCCACAGAGAACGGCAAAGCGCTATCCTCGATACTGAGCGCGTGATCCTGCTCATCTTTGAGGCGTGTCCCTTGCCGGAGGAACTTGTCAACCGCGAATGGGTAGATTTTCGCCTCCCGTTCCCAGAGTCCATGCGCCAATTAGAAGTGCTGCTAAAAAATACCCCTCAACTTATCACACAGGACTCCGCTAAAAAGACTGCGCCCCAACGCGGTTTCAGAATGCCACCTGCCCCAGCATGGCTGTTCACGTTTGCCGCGATCGGTGCGCTGTTTTCAGTGTTGATGTTTGCCGTGCCGCCACTGCTGTTCTATGTTTTTGCGACGGGTAGTGCTCACCTTTCCGTGCCTAGTGTGGCTACGGCAGCGGTGATCGCACTTGCCGCGATGTTTATCCCTTGGACTTTGCTGCGCTTGCCGTGGAAAATTCGCCAGCGGAACTATCGTTATCGCAGTGTCCAGAACTCTTTGCTCATCATTAGCGGCCCGTATATTTGCGTGGGAATACTGTGGTTTGCTGCCACGATTGATCTGCTGATCATTCACCCTGAGCCTGATCTTCAAGGACCTTTTGTTTTCGCGGTGATGGGCTTTCTGGGAGTTGCCGCCCTCATCGCATTTTTCTCGCCGCTCATCGCGTTCTTTATGCTCAGATACTTACCGGGCTTGTATCGGTGGGCTGGCCCCGGCGGGGCGCGGGTTCATTCGCGCTCGCATTGGCCCGACCCGCTGCCACCGATGCGATCCATCAACGTTGCCATCGAACACGCCACAGAGGATTCGCTTTTTGCAACAGAATTGCTCAACACACTGCAAAAAGCGGGACATCATTGTTCGACTGTGAACTATGACACCAATCCTTCTACGATAGTAGCGCCAACCGAACCACCGCCAGATCCTTCGCCAGAACTCAGCAATGCTGAAGTCGTGTTGTCGATAGTATCGCGGTTCAAGACGGCCTCCCAAACCTACCCGGAAAGTCAGATGGTTATTCCGGTACTGGTGGAAACTTGCAAGATTGATACGAAGTTATCCCGATTGCAGTGGTTGGATCTTCGTGCGGGATACTCACAAGATTACGCACAAAAACTGGCAAGACTACTGGTAGAGCCGTCGGTGCTGCTGGATACGCTAGGCGCTTTGCCCACCCGTTTAGCGGTGTCCTATCCACCACAGATAAGCAACATTATTGTGTTGTTGAGCTATCTCGTCTTTTCTAACCTGATTACGCTGATCTACATTGTCTTTAACACGCTTGGGGAGATAAAAACACAGGTTCACCCCTCCAATTACATCGTTTTTATCGTCTCGGCTGGTGGACTAGCCGCTTCTTTGTGGCTTATCCGGGGCATTAGAATGCGCGTCATTCCCTATAAACGGGTTATCATCAGTTCAATTGTTCTGGTAACTTTGACCTTGATAGTAGCCTTCACTGCGATGTTTACCTCGTTTCGGAATACTGGCGAAACCGAGACAGGGGGGCCAATCCTGTTGTGCCTTTACGGGCTATTCCACTTTTACCTCTTATTGTGGCTGCCTATTCTGCTCACCAGGCACAATTTGAGACTTTGGCTGCCAGAGGGTTAGCCGCAAGAATCTGTTCAGCTAGACAATCGGTAATTTCGTCTAGTAGGGTTTCTGTCGGCAATCGCGTTGATTTTAGGGTAAATTAGGGCAATGTATCCTCTGATTTTTGTGATTTTTGCGCCCTATCGAGGAGAACTCACAGATGCCGACTCCGTATGATGGCAAGATTGCGGCCTGGTTTGTCTATGGCGGCATGGTCGGTGAACGGACTATCGACGAACTCGCCAATACGCTGAAACAGTATGCCCCCGCCGTGAACGCAGTATTTGTCAAAGTGACCGATGGCACGGACTGGATGGGGACGTTCGAGTCCAAGACCGATCCCAAGCCCGATCTCGCTATTAACGGCCCCGCAGACATCAATCGTTGGGTGTCCAGATTGGCGCGGTACAATCTTGAGTTTCATGCATGGGCGCTACCCAAAGGCATCAACCCCGAAGCAGAAGCTAATTTGCTGCTGCAAGCCTGCCAACAACCCGGTGTACGCTCCCTGATTCTGGATATTGAAGGAGGCACGAACTTCTTCCGGGGCGGCAAAGCGGCGGTGCGGCCTCTGATGTTGCGGCTGCGTGGTGCGATTCCCGGCGCGTATCACATTGGCCTATCCGTCGATCCACGTCCGGCGCATTACGCCGAGGTGTTCCCCGACGAATGGTTCCCTTTTGTGAACAGCGTCCATCCGCAAGTGTACTGGGGGCTGTTCGGGCAAACCCCCGATGAAGCGCTGCAAATCACCTATGATACATGGAGCAAATACGGCAAGCCGATTATTCCTGTGTTGCAGGGTCATGACATTGACCGCGGCAGTATGGATCGGGCGCGAAATCTGGCGATCAAGGTGTTTAACGCCCCGGCGGTAAGTTGGTTTGCGTTGGGTGGGATTGGCCCGATGCAGTTCCCCGCTGTGAATGTCACCGTTGCCGGATCAATTGTCCCGCCGCCACCGCCACCACCGCCCGCGAATGCTGGCAAGTTCGGCCTTGAGATCATCGTGACACCCGACAGCCCCGCTTACAAGACGGGGACATACAACAACGCACCCAATCCGATGCAGACTTTCCCCGGTAACGAAGGCTGGAATGTCAAGTTTGCGCCAACTGCCGCGACCACCAGTACGGTTTGGGCGCAGTGGGACCCGCAGTTGTCCAGCGGCGGCTTCTGGGAGATCGCGGCGCATGTGCCATCGCAGCACGCCACGACGACGAATGCCCGTTACAAGATCAATGGGATTCTCGGTCAGGTCGGGGAATTTGAAGCGCCCATCGCGCAGATCCCAATTGATGATCTGTGGGTGCCGCTTGGCATCTTCAACTTTGCGCCGAATACGCCAACCGCAGGCGTAGTGCAGCTTACTAATGCCACAGGCGAAAGCGGCGTTGAGATTGCCTTTGATGCGATCCGTTGGCGGCAGGTACTTGGCCTGAGCGCCTCGCCGCGCTACGTGGCGGACGGCTTCGACTCGCCGTTGGGCAGTGCCGCTGATCGCAAACTGCCCAAGATTTACCCGCCGATCTGGTATATCTCCAACCCCTATCTTAACTTTTACTACCTCGGCCCCGGCAACACCAACCCAGCGATCCATACGGGCGACGATCTGATCCTCTACAACCCTGCGACGCAAATGCGGCAAGATGCGGCACATCAGCCTATTTTCGCGATAGCCGATGGTGTTGTGACCAGTGCCGATAGAGCAACAGGCAGTTGGGGGAACGTCATCGTCATCCAGCATGATCCACTGATCACGACAAAGCAGATTATCTACAGTCGCTATGGTCATGTCGAAACGCTGCATGTTAAAAAAGGGGATCGCGTAGTGCGAGGTCAATATATTGCGAACGTCGGTAATGCTTTCGGGCGCTTCGTCTACCATTTGCACTTCGATCTCAGCCCGACTCAGATTTTGCTCACGCGACCTTGGGATTGGCCCGGTCTGAACAAGACACGCCTTGAAGCTGACTATATTAGCCCGATCAAATTCATCAGCGCCAATCGACCCGTGAAGCCGTAGCAGTTCAATCAGGGGAGGTCAATAAAATGGCCTTGTAAGGAGCAATGTTCGCGATGTATCGAGTACACATTTTACGTTTAACACTCATCGGAGTTGCTTTAGTGGTCATCATGGGCCTTAGCATTCATCTGACCAAGACAAAGGCACTCTTTTTAGGGACTCAGTATTGCAAGGTTATGGGATTTAGAGAGAAAAACGGTGTACGCGATATAGCTTGGTCTCCTTCTATGAAGTTTCTTGCATCTACATCCTTCCAATCAATAAATATTTGGGACATAAACACAGGCAAGGTCTCTAAAAATTTAACCAACGATAATTTCATTCAAATAGACTCTCTAGCATGGAGTCCTGACGAAAAGTTAATAGCAACGCTTGGAAATGGGATTACGGTTTTAAAATCTGAAGACGGTGAGTTAATTGATATATTTAAAGATGGTCAAAATGCAGCTAATGGAGGCAATGTAGATTGGAATTTTGATGGTACGAAACTTGCTTTTATACGTGTTGGAGAAAACGGTCACCAAGCTGAAATTTGGGATAGGAAGTTGGGGGATATAAAGAAAGTAGGACTCCGCCTGATCAATATCAATTCCGTTAAATGGTCTACTATAGAAAATAAGATAGCTATTTCCGATGGTGATCGATTACAGATTTGGGATGTAGCCTCAGATAGACTGCTTACTGATTTTCGCAGTGTATGGCCAACATGGGCAATAGCTTGGAGTACAAATGGGCAATTGTTAGCTGGCGGAAATGCCAGTTATGCCACTAACGACAGTAGTATTCAAATTTGGGATACAACTACAAACAACCCTTCTAAACAGCTTGTAAAAACATTAGAAGGGCATTCGGGTGGTGTTGTGACCGTCGCGTGGAAGCCCGCTAGTAAAATTTTAGCGAGTAGCAGTCAAGACACGACTATCCGAATTTGGGATATAGAGACAGGTTTAACTTTATATACGCTCACCGAACATAAATATCCCATAGCCTCAGTCAAATGGAGTCCAGATGGAAATTTTCTTGCAAGTGCAGACGATGATGGTAGGATTATCATTTGGAAACAAACAGTTAATTGCCAATGATAAATTCGAGAGATGGCATTCTCATAGCTAATTTTGCTATTCAATGTCTCAATCACCTAAAACGGAGGTATGGACAGATGCCGCACTCTTCAAACAGAATCGGGGCTTCATACCTCACTCAAAATCACGGGGAGCGGGATCGGGCACTGCCAGTGAATTGGCAGCAGCATTCACGCCCCACAGTGACAATCCCGTTGCCGCTAGCGAATAAGCTCCGAAAGCCAGCAGTGCCACGAGTTCGGTAGCGTGCAGCACAATGGCGTAAGCAGCGGCGGTATCCGCCGTGAGATAGGGAGTCATGACGAACACAACGGCGGCGTGGAAAACACCGATGGCAGCAGGCGAGGACGGCAGCGATAGACTCAGCGAGGCGGCACAGGTCGCCAAGACCCCCCATGCCAGCGGCGGCATAGGCCAGAACGCCATCAAGATCAAGGTATAAAACGCTACGTACACACCCCATAGTACCGTTGTTGTCACCACCAAAAAAATCAAGCGCGGGATATTGCGTAATACACCCAAGCCCGCTAGAAAACTATCTGCTAGATCGACTATGCGTTGAGTCAATGGCGCAGGCAGCAAGCGGTTCAGGATTACTTGTAAGAGGGCGATCATCCAATGGCGGGCATACGCGCCGATCACTAGAATCAATACGCCGACTGCGGAAAAAGCCAATAGAGTATAGCCAGTCGCTTTGACTATTTCCGGCACATCCAACGCGGGTAAAACCAACCCTAGCAAAATCACGGCGCTAATCGCGTCAGTTAGGCGCGCAATCACTACTGTCGAGAGCGCTTCGACCAATGGCAGTTCACGATTATTCTTAGCGCGGCTCAGTAGGTAGGCACGGGCCGGTTCGCCCGCCTTGAGTGGCAAAATACTGTTGATTAGATAGCCAATGTTTTCGGCGTGAAATATATTCCAGTAGGGAATTTTTGTACCGACAATGGCTTGCCAACGCAGTGCCCGCAAATAGGCAGAACCACAGATCACGACAAACCCGACCAGCACGAAACGCAGATCGGCATGTTGCAGTTGTTCAACTAGCCCCGGCAAATCTACCAGAAAGGTAAGCAGTACAATACTCAACGCTGAGACTACAAGGCCGATCCAGACCGAAGGGCGGCGATACCAGCCGACAGGTTGTTGTGTGCGAATAGTTGTATTCAAATTGTTGGATCTCAATAATCGTTGCTTTGGCTACTCGTTCATTAAACTACACTTTTGGATCTACGAGTGCTACAATAGCATCATCATTAGATTGTTTGATGCGATGCTGACTGACCTGTCCATATTGTCCGGGAAAGAGCAAAATGCTGCAAACCAACAAAAATAAACTCGCAATGTTTCTTGTCGCGGGAATTTTAGTGCTAAGTGCCTGTTCTGCTGATAGTACTTCATCGGGTGGAGGCTCAAGCAGCGGCGGTGGCAGTACGGCAGTTTCGAGTGGCGGAGGGAGCAGCAGTTCAGGCGGATCGGCTCCCGGTTTGCCCGCTCAATCGTTCAAGCAAACCGCCAAACAGATCACTTTCGATAGCTGCCCCGGCAAAGGTGACGGCGGTGATCCTGCGCTGAATCTCAACAAGAATC
The DNA here is from genome assembly GCA_040007395.1 of Chloroflexota bacterium. Taxonomy (GTDB): domain Bacteria; phylum Chloroflexota; class Anaerolineae; order Aggregatilineales; family UBA2796; genus DATGFK01. The sequence goes on along the minus strand of JBDTVG010000148.1, from coordinate 5,291 downwards.
GCGTTGATGATGGCAACTATCAACCGACCAAATTTAGCGCAATCGCTGCGCTGACATGGCCTGCGGAAACCGAGCGCACGGATCACGCCAAATGGTCGGGCAGTGCGGCGGCAGAAATTGCGAAGGCAGAAGGTTTGCCAGTCTTAGTCGAAGGATATCTGGCGTTGGCGCGGCAAGAGGGGCCAGAAACGCCAAACTGCCATTCTGCCTCCGATTTCGACTATCATATCTGGATGATCGATCATGCAGGTGGCTCAAGTGATCGGGTTGGGTCAATAGTCGTCGAGGCGACTCCACGTGTCCGCGCCAAGCATCCCGGCTGGACTGTCAGCGCACTCAATAAACTGGCGAAAAACGGCACGAAAGTTCGTGTTAGCGGTTGGATTATGCTCGACCCAGAACATCCGGATCAGGTTGGCAAGACACGCGGTACAATCTGGGAAATTCACCCATTGATGCAGATCGAAGTCTCGCAAAGTGGCAGATGGATTCCGCTGGATAGCTACAATCCTTGATAACCCCTGAAAGGCTAACGACTATGCGTAAGGGAATCTACCTGAATGTACTGATGCACGTCGAGGAACACAAGCCAGCCGCGTCTACTACTGCACATGCTGTCGGGCCGTCTGGTGAATCACCCGCCAAACCAACCGCTAACCCACTTGACGAGATCAAGCAGGCAATGGAAACCCTCACCCAAGGCATCTTGCCCGAAGATAAGATCACAGTTGAGGTCAAACGGATACGTACTGAACCAAGCATCGCTCCGAACGACAAACAGGTGAGTGTGCTGGCGTATGTCGAAGGCGAACAGGATGCACCACTCAACTTCATGGAGTTGGCAACCGCCGAGTTGAAGAAAAAACTCGACATGACATTTGGACAGTCGTTAGCGAGTGGCACAAACGTGCAGGTTCACACTATCGAAGAAAATACGAACGCGGTGGACGAACTGGCTGACGAAGCCGAATTTTAGCCAATACCCAGCTTTTGGCGCACTTACTTGCCGATTCGAGATAAGTTTACTTTCCTGACTCGGCATTCTATCCTCCACAAAAATAGAGCGGGAAACCAAAAACGGCAGTTAAAAAACTGCCGTTCATTATCTTTGGTTTACAGGATGACGAGACTAGCAACGACTAATAGTCGTCTTCGTCTTCGAAGTCGTTATCGTCCTTTGCCCGTTTACCCTTCTTGCTGCCCTTCTTGCGCTCATTGCGACGGCGATCTTCGTCTTTGAGCGTGGCAGCTTCATAGTCCACATAGTCACCCACTGCCGGAGCAGCGGAAGGCGCTGGCTCTTCAACGACTGGGTCAGTAGCACGACGATAATCAGTGTCGAGGTAATCCGGCGAGTCAACACGCTTGAGGCTGAGACCCATGCGGCGTTCCTGCGGTTCAATCTTGACGATCCGCAAGGCCAGCGATTCACCTTCGTTGACGACCTCTTTGGGATGCACCACGCGATGATTCGCCAGTTCGCTGATATGGATTAGCCCTTCGATCTCTGGGTTATCCACCAAGCGAGCGAACGCGCCAAACTTGGTGAGCTTGGTGATCGTCCCCTGTACCAACTGTCCGATCTGGTACTGGCGAGCGATGACCATCCAAGGATCTTCTTCGCGCCGACGGATGCTCAGACCGATGCGTTTGCGATCACGGTCAACGCTGATCACTTCAACTTCGACCTGCTGACCAACGCTGAGGATCTCTTTGGGGTGGGTGATGTGCTTCCACGACAGTTCGGTCAGGTGAACCAGACCATCTGCGCCGCCCACATCCACGAACGCGCCAAAGTCGGCAAGGCTCTTGACCCGCCCGGTCTTGACATCGCCCACTTGAAGTTCGTCGATCAGGCGCTCTTTTTGCTGTTCACGCATGGCGGGGGCAGCATCGCGCTCAGACAGGATCAGGCGATTACGCGCCCGGTCAACTTCAAGCACTTTGAGCGTAATGTCTTCGCCGCGCATCGAACTCCACTTTTCCTGTGGGTCGTTGCCCTCGGCACGCCGACGACGATCGCGGCTGACTTGGCTTTCGGGGACAAAGCCACGTACCCGCCCAAAGCGCACGATCAAGCCGCCTTTGTTATAACCATCGACTTTGCCGTTATATAGCTCACCGCTGACTTGCAGGGCTTCGGCTTGTCGCCAATCCTGTTCTTCAAGGGCACGGGTCAGCGAAAGCACGACATTGCCATTCTTGTCTTCGGGGATCAGAACGTACACCAGAACCTTCTCGCCTGTCTTGAGACGGGCAAGCATCTCCTGATCCATGCGTTCCAGTTCTTTGCCGGAGATAATACCTTCGGCCTTTTGACCAATGTCCACGACGATTTCCGTGGGAGTAGTCTGGGCAATCGTACCTTCGATAATATCGCCCTTCTTCACTCGCGGTTCGGCGTGCTCGTCAAGGAGCGCCTGCATGGAGTTATCGGATTCGATCCCGGTTGGGGCTTGATCGGCAGCGTCGGGAGTACCTTCGGTACTGGCCTCAGCGACAGTCGTTGTCTCAACTTCCGGCTGATGTTCAATCGCCGTTTGTATGTCGGGATGCGCCCCGGTATCCGAAGTCACTTCGTCTGGCGACCCTTCGTGGTGCGCCGAGGCAGGCAGGCTGCTCGGATGCTCTGAAGAAACACCATTGGTTGTGTCGGTATGTGGTTCGGGGTTGTTGGAAAAGTCCTGCTCAGGCTCCTCACCGCCGGCTACTGGGATGTTGGACTCCATAAGACTCAGCACAAAAAACTATCGCTTTAGGTTTTCCCTTTGCGCTAGAAAATTGTGCCTCTACTCCTTTCAGATAACATGCCTAATCTCTCACCCCGAAGGGTAGACGCTTTTAAACAGGTGCGCCTGAAACCTGTGTTGCACAAAGTTTACCCACGTTTCCCCCTGCAAGTAAAGTTTTCCTCGCCATTGCTATGGATTAAGCGATGCTTTGTGCGGAGATAAAACTTTACACCGGAGCGCCCTAAGCATAATGTAGAGAATAGATCGTACTTTTCTACGCTCTGGCTAAACATGATGAATGACAGATTACTCTCCGTGCGTATGAGATCGTAACCATTATACATGCAGCACGTTTACAGGTCAAACCCTAGATTTTTAAAAGTCGATATTCTGTACAATTTCCCGTCAGGCACGATGATAAATGGCTTTTATGGCTTCTTCACTAATCTCTGGTATCATTGGTGGGTTTCAAAACGAACCCCTTGTCATGGGGTTGTTTAGCTCAAGTGAATTTTACGGCACAGAACGCCGTAATTGACTAGCACATCACCAAATCGATAGGAGAGATAATATGAGAATACTGATTCTAGGTGGGGACGGCTATCTTGGCTGGAGCACTGCCATGTACTTCTCGAAACGAGGCCATGAGGTCGCTGTTGCGGACAATTTCCTGCGTCGGCAGATGCACATGGAACGCGGCACCGACAGCCTGACACCCATTGTATCGCTGTACGAACGCATCAATGTTTGGCAATCGCTCACGGGGAAAACGATTACCAAGTACATTGGTGACCTGCAAAATTGGGATTTCGTACAACGCATCTTCCAAGAGTTTCAGCCAGAAACCGTGATCCATTATGGTGAGATTCCCAGCGCCCCCTACTCTATGATCGATGTTCATCATGCAGTGCAAACCCATCAGAATAATGTGATCGGTACGCTGCATGTGCTATATGCCATGCGGGACTATACGCCGGACGCTCATTTGGTCAAGCTCGGCACGATGGGCGAATATGGGCAGCCGAATATCGACATCGAAGAAGGTTACATCGAGATCGAACACAACGGGCGTAAGGATACCCTGCCTTTCCCCAAGATCCCCGGTTCGATGTATCACTTAACCAAAGTTCACGACTCACACAATATCCATTTTGCCTGTCGGATCTGGGGATTACGTGCCACTGACCTGAATCAAGGCGTAGTCTACGGGATCGATACGGACGAGACAAAACTGGATGATCGCTTGCTGACCCGCTTCGATTACGATGAGTCGTTTGGCACAGCCATCAATCGGTTTTGTGTACAGGCGGTCATCGGGATTCCGCTAACTGTCTATGGCAAGGGATCGCAGACTCGCGGCTATCTCGACATTCGCGATACACTGCAATGCGTAGAACTGACCACCCTCAACCCGGCGGCAGCGGGCGAAATGCGCGTTTTCAACCAGTTTACCGAGCAATTCTCAGTGGCAGAACTCGCAGCGCTGGTACAGCAAGCCGCTGCGACACTCGGTATCGAGGCGGAAGTTGCCCGCTACGAGAATCCCCGTGTCGAAAAAGAAGAACACTACTACAATGCCAAGAATACCGCGCTGCTAGATCTCGGTTTGCAGCCGCACTTGCTCTCGGACACACTGGTCGAGAGTGTGCTCAACCGGATCATTCAGTACAAAGATCGCATCATTGTTGATGCCATTGTGCCGCGTATTCGTTGGAAGGGTGGCGATCAGGGGGAGAAAGTACACATCGTCGATAAGGTTACACCACCCTCGTCAAACGGTACGCACTAACGAGGGCTGCGGTGCTTCAATTGTATAACAATCTGGTGGCTTTTTCTCGCTTACTGCGGGAAAAGGCTGCTTTTTTGCGCGTGAAAATTGACTGGAAAGTTTAGTAGTGTTACTCTGATCAGTTAAGCTGGACTGAATCGAAGGGGAACTCGCCACCATGATTGACGCTGAACTGGCTATCCTGAGTCTGTTGTCCGAAGGGCCAAGCTACGACCACGACCTAAACAATACCATTGAGGCGCGAGGGATACGCCGCTGGACGGCGATTGGCGCGTCATCAATGTACTACGTGTTGGACAAGTTGGTGCGTCAGGGCCTCGTCGAGCAAATATCGTCGGACCATGGACACCGCCGCTTTCAGATTAGTCAGGCCGGAGTCGGCGTGTTGCAAACTGCCATCGCCGATCTGTTGAGCAGCCCACACGGGCATGATAAAAATTTCGAGCTAGGATTAGCCAATCTGCATGTCTTGAAACCTAGTCAAGTCCGTTCCGCGCTGTTAGGTCGCGAACAGGATTTGCTGAATCAAATCGAACATATGCGTACTGAGCTTGAACGTACCGCCGGGAATTTCCAGATTGAAGCGTTGTTCGATCATAACATCGCCATGATGGAGGCCGAACGGGTCTGGCTGACGCAATTTATCGCGAATTGGGAAGCCCAAGCCCCCGCCGAACCCGAAATAACGATTGAACCGACCATCGCCCCACGTATGAAGCAGGTCATACTGCCGCAAGATCCCGATTCCGTGCACAAGCACACCACCCGCG
>JBDTVG010000147.1:0-7623 GCA_040007395.1 Chloroflexota bacterium | reverse complement strand
ATATATGCTTCTGGCAACATCTTGCCGGGGGTAAGTGTGAAAGATCCGGTGATTGGACAGATCGAAATCGGATCAATGTCGCCCGCCGAGGCCGCCGCGAAATTAGCAAATATCGTCCCCGATCGCAAGATCGTATTAAAAGATATTTCGCGTACTTGGCAGGTCTCCAGTAAAGATCTGGGCATTGCGCTAGATGGGGCTGCCACCGCCGATAAAGCGGTACAGGTAGGCCGTACAGACAGTAATCTGATTGACGGTATCAATACAATGGTCGGCGGCACACAGATTACCCCGATCTATACCATTGATCTGGCACACGCGGGCGATACCCTCAAAGGGATGAGCAGCACAATCAATGTCACAGCTTCTGGCGACCAACCGGGACGCACCCTTAACGTTGGAGCGACTCTGGATGCGCTGCCGTCTGACCTGACGACATTGCTAAACAGCGGTGAAATCAAGCTGGTGATGGATATTGTCGAGGGACCACGCACCCAATATACTGTCCAGCGTGGCGAAGAATTAGCACTCATTGCCAAGAAGTTCAACGTCGATATGAACGAGATCATCCGATTGAACAATCTTGCTGATGCCAACACCCTCTATCCGGGTCAGACGTTGATTATCCCGGCGGCAGGCATCTGGGTTCCTACGGAGAAAGACGCGCCCCCGGCTCCACTCGCCATCGGCAAAGCCATTGTCGTCACACTCAAGAACCAGCGGATCTATGCTTATGAGAACGGTCATTTGGTGCATTCGTCGCTGATGTCGAGCGGCAAAGCGGGTGATGAAACCGTGGAAGGCGACTATAAGATCTACGTGAAGTACGTTACTACGCGCATGACTGGCCCTGATTACGATATTCCCGATGTCCCTTGGACAATGTATTTCTATCAGGGATACGGCATTCATGGAGCCTACTGGCATAACGATTTTGGGCGTGTCATGAGTCATGGCTGCGTGAACCTCGAAACGTCGGAAGCCAAATGGTTCTACGATTTTGCACCCGTAGGCACGCTGGTGCGGGTTTTGCCAGACTGGACACCCAGCATATAAACTTCTATACTGCAATAGAGGGCACAGTATTTACTGTGCCTTTTTTATTATGGTTTATCTCAAACTGAGGAGGGATCTGTCTTATGAAGCGTTATTCCTACTTTATCGGAAAGAGTCGTCGCTGGTGGCCTGTAGGACTAGTTGTACTAATCATGATGCTTGTGCCTGCCATGATGGGCATTACATCGAGCAAGATTCTGGCACAATCAGGCGGTACGCTCACCGATGGCAGCAGTATCGCAGGCAATCTCACTGATCAGACCCGCGTCATATTGTACAATTTTAGTGGCGAACCGGGACAACTAGTCAATATTCAGGTGATCGGCACAACGCCCGGCATGGCTCCTACCATAAGTTTGCTTTCTCCGGCGCAACAGCAGATTGCCAACAGTAACAGCGATCCATTTAATACAGTGGGTGCAGCCGCGCGACTCTCATTCCAGTTAGCCGACAGCGGCACTTACTCGGTTTTGGTAGGGGGAACCAACGGCGGTTATTTACTGCGTTTCAGTTTACATCCGGCGGGTCAATCGACTGCGTTGACGTTAAATACTGCTGTCACTGCCATTTTTACAACCGATGCGGGGCCACAGACATTCAACTTTAGTGTTAACCCCGGCGACAGCGCGACGCTGGCGCTCATTTCCAGCAACCCCGATTTCGTTTTCTCGACGCAAGTCTACGATGGCACCGGACAGCTAATCGCCATCCTCAGTGGACCTGCACTCAAAACACAAGCGTTGGTGCTGTGCGAAGCTACTGGCACCTATCAAGTTGTAGTGGGGGCTTCCAATCCTGCGATTCAAGGCAATATCTCGATCACGGTGAGCAACGCCGCCAATGGAGCCTGTGTTCCGGCTCCGGCAAACGCCAGCCCACAGGTTAGCAGTCCCGGGACAAATGTTGGGAGTGCTGTGCCTCCGGCAAATGTTTGTGCGGCGACGCTGAAAACCAATGGTGTGATCAATCTGCGGCGCGGCCCCAGTGTGTTCCATGCCATTGTCGGTCAATTTGAGCCGGGAACCTATATGATTGTCAGTGGGCATAGCGTAGATGGCAAATGGTACGTTTCAACGGATGGGACGAGGCAAAGTTGGATGCAGGGCAGTCTGGTGAACCTGAATGGCCCTTGCAATAATTTACAAATGGTTCAAGCACCGCCTGCGCCGTACACACGGACACCGCTGCCAACTGCCACGCCGATTATCATTACAGCGACTCCAGTGGTGATTACCGCTACACCAATAATCCTCACGGCGATTCCAGTTTCACCAACACCTGCTATCGTCACGGCAATCGCGCCATCAGCGACTCCGTGATAGTCTCTCGCAGAACAGGTAATTGATCACGTCAGCGGGCGAAACCTGCCTCGCCCGCTGACGTGGCATACATCCTTAAAAGGCTGGGGTAAGGAAAATTGGCTCATGTAAAACACAAGTGCAAACGCGAAAACCTATGGCATCATGCTGCCGAGGGGTTTTCATTTTGCACTCCAATTAGACAAGCGCCGGAAAATTATTGTCTAAAACTCGCCCGTGATGGCACTAGCGATAATTACTGCTGCAAAGATACCAATCGGCAGCAAGATTCCGCCGGGTAAGGGACTGCTGCCACTCAAAGCCAAAATACCTGCAAGTAGCAGCAAAATTCCACCAATCCATGTCATCGGGTTGACACGCCAATGTCGCTGCGACTGGTATACGCCACTAGCCACCAGAATTCCGCCACCGATAACGCTGATCCAAGCGGGCGAAAATTTGCCGGGGAACAGCAGCGTAATCGCGAATATTACGATGATCGCGCCGAACGAGACCATTTCAACCTGTCGTTCCTCAGATCGGCGTTCACGGCGGCGGGCAGTGTAACGGCGACTTCCGCTGCGCGATGATTCGTAACTCCCACTATCATAACGTCTGCGTCTTGCCATGATGACTTTTGGCTCCAGTCTTTAAGGTCAACTTTGTCAATTCTATGGTGTTATTATAGCTTAATCGGTCTACGTCTGCACGTTTGTTCTGATAGCCGAACAGTCGGTCATGATCCGTAAATTGACCACTTCGCATAAAGCCCTAGATTAAGTAGGCTGAAATCTACACCGATGCAGAAAAATGGTAGAATAGAATAGTAGCGTTTCTTATAGGATACGTCTGATGTGGAATCGCCTTTTACCTCATGAATAGACAGTTCGCGCATCGAGTTAAACGGACAATCGCAAACACGGACCAAGCTATAGTGCGGATTGTCAAATCGAATTCACATTAGACGTAGGATATTTCTGGATATTTAGCTTACAAACCCGCTTTGGCCTATTACTTCGTGCGGACAGGGATTTACAGTCAAAACTGTGTCAAGTCAGGCGAAATGCCACTAGTTCTGAACGAGAACCACAGGTGGAGCGACATTGGGAAATTATCAGCTAGAACGACTCTATGTTACCGTTACCGAAAATGGAGCCAAACCCACCCTGCAAGTGTTGGCTCGTACACCGGGCGTTACACCGCCACAGCTCGCCGAATGCTGGCGTTTGGCGCAATTGCTGCCGCCGCCTGCCAACCAGCGAACTGACGCAATGCCCGGATCGTTGGGGCTGTTTCGCGGCGAAACGGCAGAATATATCATTGCCAAAGCGCAAACTGGCCCAAACGGTGTGCCACAATTCCAATATCTGCTGGCTCCTTCGGCGGCGATCCGTGCGTTGGGCGGAAACCTTGAATCGTTTGTGGGCTATGCCAAAGAGCCGATCCCACAGTTTGCAACACAGCGCAGCGATCTGCCACCATTTGTCCTCGACAACCCAGAGCCGCCAGATACAGAAACGCAAACCAACGACATCTTGGCACTGATTACCTACTGCAAAAACGATCTTAAAGTAGTGGGAGGCTTACTGGCAGGCGTGGTACAGGCGATGGGCATTGGCATTATCAATGCACCGCTGTCCCTAGAAGATCGAGTTCGTTTTGTGCAAGGGCTATTAACCCTGTTGCCAATCCCAGCACGGGTCGCGATCACCTTCGCGACCTCAGTCATTGATCCAGCACAGACTAACTCGCAGATCAAATTTCTGGCTTCAGACATGCACCCAGCAAACCATTTGATGTTCGATTGGGCGGCAGGCAAACTCCTAAACGAGCCGCCCGATGATGTCTACGCTAAATTTATCATGGCACAACTGCGCCTAGATATTTCGCTCGTGGTCGAGCAAACCGACAAACTAGCTCGTACTGCTGTTTGGCGGGCGATGCGTAAGGAAGACATGGCAAATGCGCTGGCTTGGGCTTCGCGCCGTTCCAGCTTGGACAGCCTTGTCCTCCAAAATTTGCCAGCAGATCGAACAACGGTAGCAGGAGTGCTGCGCGAAGACCCAACACTGCCAGACGATCTGCGGATTGCCTATACACGCCACCTGCTCAACTTTTCGCTGGCACTCGATGATCTGGCTGAGACGGACATTATCCCGACCATGGCAAACTCAAATCGCGAGTTGGCAGAAAATGCCTACGAGCAGTTACGCAGTGCTGCCGATGGCGAACGAGCAATGGCGGTCTATCGCCTTGTCTCTCAATGGATTGCCAATCCCCCGCTAGGTACAGATGTTTCCCGCTGGTGGCCTTTGCTTGGTATCGCCGCCTTAACCGAGAACAATCGGATGCTGAGCAAAGACCATGATACCTTCATCAAGTTTCTGACCCAGTTTCAGGACACACCACCCGAATTGCAAATGGAGCCGACAATTGCCCAGATCATTGGGATAAGTCGTAAACGCGCCTATGATAATCCCGAAGTGGCTCGCCATATCTTCCTGCTGGGCGTAAATTATTTGCCGATCAGCGGTTTGCAGCGTTTGCTGGGCGAAGCACTATTGGTGGCACGGTTGCCGGAAGCACTGCGAAATGCCTTTCCTCATCTTGTTGAACACCGCGACAAGGCTGCACCGCCGGCCCTGCTTATGCTGGCAGCAATGGCCTACGGCCCCGCCTATGAACCCGTAATTTTGGCGCGTATGGTGGAGTGGGCGCTCTTTATCCATCGCTTTGACCTGATCGATCTGGATGCGGTGCGGGGCATGATCAAGGTGGCAGTTTCGCCGCAAGCGTCACGCTTCGATAATCTCATTGATCACCTGATCGCCATTCTCGGTCAGTCGGAGATCGTCAGGAATCTCGATCCAAAAATGCCGCAGACCATCGTAGCGTTGAATATCGCCAGCGGGCGTTATGCCAATGCAATTGGTTATATGGAGATCTACCAGCAGTCTTTGTACCGAGGCACGCCACAGGAAGATATGAGCGCCTTTGCCCGCGCCGTATTCCGCGATTTGCCACTCCCTGCACAGGCGCTGAACGAGGCATTACAGGCGATGCAGGACAGCCAACTCAAGCCAATCGCCCGCGCCAATGCCTATCTTGGGGCGTTAGAAAATAAGGGGTGGGGCGCTGAAATGGAAGCCGCCGCCCGCAAACTAACGAGCATCCTATTCCTTGACCCACGTCTGACCGACTTGCTTGGTGTTGATCCAGTACTGCGTCTGCTCAAAACTAACGCAGATCGGCGCGACGCAATGGAAGCGCTGCGGCTGGCAAGTGCTCTCGTTGAATATGCGCTGTCGCTAGCCGCCGATAGAGGCCCCACGCTCATCCAGCAAGTCTATCCCATGATCAAGTGGAGTCCCGAAGTAGAGGAGACGGCGCTGGAAATTCTGCGGACTTATGTCCGCCGTGCCTCATGGCAACTCGCGCAAAACTTGCCCGACATCATGGGCAACAAATATGGCGAAAGTGTGCGGAAGGCACTCAACGCGACTCATCGACTGCGCTTGATGGCGGGTATTTCCGACCTGACTCCCTTTGCGGAGCAGGTGAATCTAGGCGTGCAACTGCTGATGGATATGGCGCTGACTTACGCACCTAATCGCGAACTGCCACAGACGTTCCAACTGCGACGTACCCTTGAAGGGATGCCCGGTGGTGGTCTGAGCGACAAAGATCGGGAGCGTTTGAGCAAAAACTTGAATACGATTGGCCTGCAAATTTTGCGGCTGAACCAGATCGCGATCCGCCGCCGTAGCCGTACAGATCCTGATGTGTTGCGGCTGCAACTACTCAAGGGACAAGTTGCTCCGAACAGCGGCATTGAAGCCCTGACGTGGATAGGGGGACACTTTGCCAAAGGTCAGGTTCATCCATTGACGCTGGAACAGGAAGCGCCTGCCTTCCTGTTCGGTAGCCGTTCTGTGAATATCCTACTGCATGAGACTGATCTGCTGGTACGGCTTTTAAATGGGTTGCTAGCGGCTTTCCCTGAAAAAGATACCACGACGCTGGAACTCCTGCCTTGGGCAAATGAGGTTGAGTCGTTGTGGGGGTTGCTCACACTGTATAAGCAACGCCAACTTGAGCGCATCTTTGCCGAAGATATGCAGACGCTCAGTCAACTATTAGGGCTGATTGGGGAGAAGGGCAGCGAACATACCTTTCAATCGGGCGGGCATGGCAAACAATTACAAACTGGCAAAGTCCAGCCGCGTTCGACTCTGGATGCGTTGCGCTGGGTCAGCGGGTACTTTGGGCGGATGCACGGCTAGCCGCTGGAAAATTAGCATTACGGTGATCAGCCCAAATATCGTAATCTGTTGTTAGCAACCCACCGATAGCGTGAGCTGTTTGACAGTTGATCCTCGCGATAGTCGGGCAAGCCAAATAGCCCAATGATCAACTTGTATTGCTGGATCGCGTCGTCGCGCTGATGCTGTAAACGCAGCACAATCTTGTTTAGTTCGTCGATGCGCATAGATCGCTTCTGTTTCAAGCGCATTGACTTGGTCTTCAATATCACGCAGTGCAAAACGCATCGTGAGTGGTCCGTCTTCCTGTCGCTCGATATAACCGATAGCTTCCTCGATCACGGCACGAGTCGCATTGAGCGCCTGATCAATCTCGGCACGGGGACTGTACCCTTGCGGCACCTGTGATTCAGATGAATGGATAGTCATGGTAATTATCGCCTCCGCGCCCGTGAACGACTGAGGCTGAATTCGCGCCATTCGATCAGGATGTTCCGCAAGCGTTCTACGTCTGGCGCAAGCTCGACGTTCATTTCTTCGATGCTCCGCAGCGGATGCGCGTTCAACTCGCGCAAGATCGCCTCACGCTCTGCGCCTGTCGCGGGTTTTCTGCCGAAGATCACTTCGACTCGTGACGGGACGGTTGGCGCAATTGGCACACTACAGCACTTGTCAACTTGGTTGAACCGATCTGAAACGGTAAGGTCGCTTGGAACTCCATGAAAAGTGGGTCAAGCAACATGACAGACACTGTAGATGCAGCCGCACACCTGTATTCGATACACAGTCGCATATTACTCAGAAATTAGAGCCGCTTACATTAAGCTACTGTAACTCCCAGATGCGTATTGAGCCATCCATGCTTCCAGTTACCAGTTTATTGGAATCAGAAGCCCAACTTATAGCTTTTACCGTATCAAGATTACCCGTTAATGTGGATAGAAGTTTCCCTGATATATCCCAAATGTAGACTGTTTTATATCCATCACTGGAAGCTAACTTTTTAC
>JBDTVG010000146.1:0-45500 GCA_040007395.1 Chloroflexota bacterium | reverse complement strand
GTAGGGTACAAAATTCATTGAGGCACCATGCGCCGATACGGTACTAACTGTCCAATACCGTCGCAGCGCACCCCACGCTAGATCGCGGGCGTAGGCATGGATCATAGCGAGTGGATCGATGGGGGCAGTGAGTTCTAGTGGGTTGTCCATGGCTCTATTTAACATCCTTGTCTTGAACAGCGTCAGCCTCTATTATCATCCGTTAGCGAAAATATAGAAAACGGGTGTCACTGCTTCGCCTTACTGAAACAGCGATGCTTGTAAATTCTGCGATTTTAAGATGATGGAACTCCAATCTACTGATAGTGTTACAGTAGATTGTGTGGCTCGTGGATGGGCGGTTTACAGAGGAACGATGAGGAGTTACCGCTATGGAAAGTAATAGTGCGTTTATCAGCTATCGGCGGAGTACGAGTGCGTTCATAGCTCGTGCGGTGTTTCAAGATTTACGAGCACATACTATCGACGTATTTATGGATGTTGAAAGTATTGATAGTGGTGAGTTTGATACTGTCATTCTGAATCAGATTGCATCGCGTCCCTATTTTTTGCTTATCTTGACTCCCGGCTCTTTAGAGCGTTGCAATGAACCGGACGATTGGCTGCGGCGCGAGATAGTCCATGCGATGGAATTAAATCGCGTGATAGTTCCCCTGACGACACCCAACTTTTCATTTGAAACCTCACGGGCTTATCTAAACGATAAACTAGCCGATCTTCCGCGTTTTAATGGCCTAGATATTCCCCACACATATTTCGACGAAGCAATGGAAAGACTCCGAAAACGGTTTTTGAAACCTGTGTCACTAGCCTCAACAGTTCCACCTCAAACAGACCAACCTGTGATTGATCAAAAGGTCGAACGTGTGCTTGCCGAGCCGCAAATTACGGAGCAAGAGTTGTTAGCACAAAGCTACTTTGAACAGGGACTTGTGCGATCCAGCGACGATTTGGTAGGTAAAATTGCGGATTACAGCAGTTCAATTGAAGCTAATCCTAGCTTTGCTCAGGCATACTATAATCGGGGTATGGCATATTTCACCCAAGAGGATTACGCTAGCGCCATAAATGATTTTACTGAGGCCATTCGCCTCAATCCACAAGATGCAGATTCTTATAGCAATCGAGGGTTTGCTCGCGCCCTTGAGTATAATACTGAAGGTGCAATAGACGACTGTAATGAAGCGATTCGCCTTAGTCCACAGGATTCTCAGGCTTATCTTGGACGTGCCATTGCCCGCGCCCTAAAAGGAGATTTTTCTAAAGCAGTTTTTGACCTAAATCAGGCAATTTTCCTTGATAAACAAATTGGTCATGTACTTGATCAGGTTGATTATGGCGGGTTCGACCTCAACGATCCTATTGTTGAAGGCAATCTGTTCACTGGGCTAAATTGCCTTCGCCACGCTTTTATACGCGGCTTCGGCGATATTGATGGCGCAATAGCTGATGTTAATGAAGCAATCCGTGTTCATCCAGTAATAGGCCAAATTCTTGCTCAGGCTGAACTTTTACGCGGCGACTCCAAGGACAAAAAGCGGCGAAAGAAAGGATAAAACGCCTTGTAACAGGCGTGCCGATGACTACCAAGCGACTGTATTATGACAACTCGTACACACTCAACTTTGAGGCCAATGTCGTCGAGCATACCACATATAAAGACCCTCCAGCAGTCGTGCTGGATCAGACCTATTTTTACCCTGAAGGCGGTGGTCAACCCCACGATACAGGCGTGATCAATGGTGTGCGGGTGATCGATGTGCAGACTCGCGACGCGGATCGGGCGGTGCTGCATGTGCTGGCAAGTCCGATCACAGACTCGCGAGTCGCAGGCCAAATCGACGCGGCACGCCGCACAGATTACATGCAGCATCACAGTGGGCAGCATATTCTTTCGCAGGCGCTCAGTCAGGCTGCCGAAGCCGAAACGGTCAGCGTCCATATGAGCGCCGACAGTATGACCATTGATGTGAAGCGCATCAACATCACCCCCGACGAATGGATCGCCGTTGAGGATCTAGCGAATCGCATCGTGCTTGAAAATCGGAGGGTGCGCGTCTGGTTCCCCGAACCGGACGAACTCGCTTCCCTGCGCTTGCGTAAGCTCCCTGATGTTGCAGGCAAAGTGCGCGTGGTCGATATGGGCGGCTTCGATGTCACCGCGTGCGGTGGTACGCATGTCGGCTACACAGGCGAGATCGGGGCGATCAAGGTGGTGCGCTTTGAACGGCGGGGCGATACAACGCGCCTTGAATTCAAGTGTGGCGGACGGGCGCTGCGCGACTATCGTGACAAAAACGACCTGATCAACCGCCTTGTAACCGATTTAACGGTTGCCTACCGCGATGTGCCAGAAACTATTCAGCGGCTTCAAGCAGAAAACAAAACGTTGCGGAATGAATTGAAAGCCGCCCGCGAACAGCTTATCGAGGCCGAGGCAGCAGCATTACTCCCTACCGCGTCTCACATTGGTAGTGTGCGGATTGTGACGCACGCCTACGAAGGTCGCGATGTGAACGACTTGAAATTGCTGGCACAAAAGCTAGCAGCCCAACCTGCTACGATTGCACTAATTGGTTTGGCGGGCGAAAAGGGGCAGCTATTGTTTGGTCGCGCCGAAGATGTCGCCGTCGATATGGCCTCGCTGTTGAAAGGAGCATTAGCGCTGCTCAACTCGGATCGTGGCGGCGGGCGTGCCAATTTCGCGCAAGGCGGTGGTGTGCCTGCCAGCCTTGCGCAAGTAACTGCGGCGCTCCAACAGGCCGAACGATCTATCCTGACGATACTGGCAGGGCGCTAAAACAAAACCATCCCTGAACAGGGATGGTCAACTGGGTCAGCTTCGATACTTGGCAACGCTTACTGTGGGCGTATTTCCAAAAACCAGCGGGCGAAAAAATACACGGCCCCTAGCAGCCCTGTGAAAATCAAGATTCCACGCGATTTTGGCTTTTTGGTCATGCCAGCCACAATAGCCGGAAAGACAAACATCGGCACCCGTATGAAAAATGCACCAAAACTTTTCTTGCTAAAGGCCGGTACTGTGCCAGCTAACTGAGAGGTCGTCGTAATCTTATCGATCAGACACGCTAGAATGATGCCAAACAGCAAAAAGGTCAGTAGCAAAGGCGAACCATCCGGTTGCATAACCATCGCAACAATCGTCAAAGCAACAATAATATAAAGTATCCACCCATAAAGATCAGTGGGTTTGAGTGCATTCAATACCTGCGCGGCGCTCATAAAATCTCCCTAGCTAGATTTGCAGTTTGCCCGATAATTGTCACCTATTGTAACAGGTTTTCAAAAAGCGATATGGGGTGGCAATTCCGGCAGACCACCACCGATACCCTAAAGGAAGGAGCACGACGGTTAACCGTCGTGCTCCTGTTTACTGTTAAGTCAGTGTCGTGGTACTGCGATTAAGGGATCGCGGCAGCAAGTTGAGCACAGGCTGGACAGCCGCCGCCGGGACGGATGATCGCATAGCCGGCTTGTGGATCTGCGCCGTAGTTGGTCGCGTCAACATTGAACACGATCAACAGACGGATGCGTCCCGAAGAAGCGGCTATCCGGGTCGCCTCGCCAAGCCACTGTGCTTGCTGGGCGACAGTGGTGTTAGCCGCCCACTCGAAGCCGCTGGGCAGTGGTGGGTATCCTTCACGCGAGAGATAACCGAGTTCGGTATAACAAGCAACTTTACCGGGGAAGGGGGCCAACGCCCGGTTAAGCATCGCGCCGAAATAGCGAGTGGGGTAACTGCCGCGTGGGTCGCCAGTTGATTGAGTCGGGCTGATAATGCCTTCGTTGTAGTGGACACCGATGCAGTCGGCATAACGTGCCGCACCCGCTGCTGCCAGACCGTTATAATAACGATCATCATTCCAGACACGGCTCAACCCAAATGCACCTTCTGCACCTGTGGGAGCCAACGCACCGCTGATGACAATCGTATTGCCATTAGCACCTTTAATTGCGCTGAATGACTTCGCCAGCAAGTTCACATAGATGGCAGGGTTGATCTGACCAGTAGGCCATTCGCGATCAATATTCATTTCATTCCATATCTCAAGGGCATCTGCGCCACTGCGGGCCAAGCCAGCGACGTAGTTCGCATAGCTCGTCTGATAGCCACCATCGGTCACAGCGTTCTTGTCGCCGATCACCGATAGAAGGATCTTGAAGCCTGCACTGTGTGCCTGATTAATCCAATTGGGGCCGTTGCCATCGCCTGCGCTGATCTGGCGCTTGACCCACTTCATTTTGGCACTCTGCATGGTGGATTGTGTTCCACCAGAAACATCCCCTACGGTCTGCCCGCCAAGCTCAAATCCGGCTAGGGGTAGCGTTGCTGGACCACCGGGCGTTGGCGTTGGACCACCGGGGTTAATCGTACCACCCGGCACATTGAGCACCTGTCCCGCAAAGATCAAACTTGGGTTGGCAATGCCGTTCAACTGGGCAAGGTAGATGTAATTCGTGCCAAAGCGTGCCGCGATTCGCGCCAGCGTGTCACCGGGCTGGACAACATACGTACCAACTGTCCCTCCTGGTATGGCTGTTGCCCCCGGCGCGGCAGTCGGTGGCACAACAACACCTCCGGCTGGAATCTGTAGGACTTGTCCGGCGTAGATCAGGCTGGCATTGGCAATGCCATTGGCCTGCTGCAAAGCGGGTACGGTTACGCCAAACTTGAGGGAAATGCGATAAAGATTGTCGCCGGGTTGCACCGTGTAGGTGGTTCCGGTACCTTGAGCATGTGTTCCAAAGGTTGGAATAGCCACAAGGCAAGCGAAAATGAGCACAAGCACGATTCGCCGCATAAGGATTCTCCTAGGTGACTGTAGCATTATTCTGCACATCACTAATAATATATGAGGATTTCGCCAGACCAAACGCAGACTTATGAAAAGTTATGTCGTGTTAGACAACCACCCTTCTGTGAGCGCGAAAATAAAGCTTATCGCCTTAAAAACTTCATATGCCTAAAAATAATTCTCATGGCAAGTTACACCACAACAACGCTCATAGCGTAACTTCCTAGCTCGTAGCACTAACTAATAGCGGCTTATTGTATTATAGATTGTTTGGGTGCGCTACTCGTTAATCAGAGGCAGGGAGCGGGCCAACTTGCCTCGTGTTGACAAACAAAATCAAACGGCTTAGAATATTTTGAGTACTCAGAAATCGGTTTCTGCGATCTCAAAATATACGAATATTTATGTAAAAGGATATAGATCTTTTGCCTGTAAAGGGGATGTTGTTTGCCACTTTGCAGTATTTTCAAGATCGAAGCTAGCAATATGGTTACGATCAAATATGTGGCGCAGCACGCGGGAGTATCGAAGGCAACTGTCTCACGAGTACTCAACGGCAACCTGAATGTCAATGCCGAGATGCGGCAGCGTGTCCTTGCGTCGATTGCCACGTTGGATTACCAACCAAGCGCCTTAGCGGGAAGTTTGCGTCGTCAGCGTACTCGCGCCATTGGGTTAGTCGTGCCGGACAATCGCAACCCATTTTTTGCGGAACTTGCTAGAGGGATCGAGGCTCGCTGCGACGAAGCGGGATATAGCGTTTACCTGTGCAACTCCGCCGACAGCGAACAGAAGGAGATCGATTACTGCTATAAGTTGTATAGGCAGCGTGTCGCAGGAGTTGCGATTGCCATCACAGGCACGAGTGAGCAAGCGATCCGCTACTTGCAAACCAACCAAATGCCGATTGTCCTGCTGGATCGTGGCTATCCGGGAGTCGAGGCGGACAGTGTGCAGTGCGATCATTATCAGGGCGCATACGATGCGATGGACTATCTTTTGGGGCTGGGTCATCGCCGTTTTGGGCTAATCATCGGGCTGCGACATGATCCACCCGTTCAGGATCGACTAAGGGCGACTTTTGACATCTTGCACAAACATGGTTTGGACATCGATCACCAGATGATCTACGAAACCCAGAATTACGGACATGAGGCCGGCTACACTGGCGCACAACATTTGCTTTCGATTCGGCAACGCCCAACGGCGATCTTTGCTTTTAACGATTCAATGGCGGTTGGAGCGTTACGCTATGCGCTGGAATCGGGCTTGCGTGTTCCCGGTGATCTATCGGTAATCGGTGTGGACAACATTCCCTTGAGTTCTTTTGTGTATCCCAGCTTAACCACTGTCGCGCAGCCCATGACCGAGATAGGACGGGCTGCCGCTGATATGCTGCTGGCAAGAATCGAGGGGACTCCGGCGAGCTACATTCGCAAGCATTTGCCAGCACAGCTAATCGTTCGCGAGTCTACTGGATCGCCTAATGGATAGAGGATCAGGCTAACCTTTGCGATTATTTTTTTGAATCTTTTGAAAGGTTGAAATATGGCTACCGTAACGAATGACTATTTGTCAGCCTATCCCGCCTTCGCCGAACGCCTCACCAAGCGAGGCATCGACCTAGAGGCGGTCAAAACTAGTCTGAAAAACCAGCATATCGAGACTCCCTCGTGGGGCTACGGCAACAGTGGTACACGCTTCAAGGTGTTTCCTTGGGCAGGCGCTGCCCGTAATATCCATGAGCGTGTCTCGGATGCAGCCTACGTGAATAAGTTGACAGGGGTTGCGCCGAGTGTGGCGATTCATATCCCATGGGACAAAACCGACGATTGGACTGAGCTAGGTCAAGAAGCTAGAGCGCTTGGCATCGAAATTGGCGCGGTGAATCCCAACTTGTTTCAGGACAATGCTTACAAGTTGGGCAGCGTATGCAATCCGTCGCCTGCCATTCGCGAAGAAGCCGTCGCGCACATGATCGAATGCTGCGAGATTATGCGGGCAACGGGCAGCAAATTGTTCAGTCTGTGGCTGGCTGACGGCACCAACTACGCCGGACAGGACAGCATTGTCGAACGCAAACATCGTCTGGAAGACTCGCTGCGGATTGTCTACGGGCAGTTGCCTCCCGACAGTCGTATGCTGATTGAATATAAGTTCTTTGAGCCAACCTTCTACACGACGGATCTGCCCGACTGGGGAACGGCCTACGCGGTATCGCTCAAACTTGGTACACAGGCACAAGTGTTGGTCGATACCGGACATCATCCCCAAGGCACGAATATTCCCATGATCATTGCCTTTTTGCTCGACGAAGGCCGCTTGGGTGGTTTTCACTTCAACGCCCGCCAATATGCGGATGACGACCTAATTGTCGGGACGACCAATCCGCTTGAGTTGTTTCTTATCTACCATGAACTTGTCAGTGCCGGAGAAAAAGCGCGTGATGTCGCTTATATGATCGATCAAAACTTCAACATCGAATCCAAACTAGAGGGGATGCTGCTCAGTGTCGTGAACTGCCAAACTGCTTATGCTAAGTCACTCATTGTGGATCGTGCCAAACTGCGCGATGCACAACGCAACGGAGATGTCCTTGGTGGACATCGCATTCTGATGGAAGCCTTTGAGAGTGATGTCCGGCCTATTCTGGCGCAAGTGCGGCAGGAAATGGGCCTGCATCCCGATCCTATCGAAGCCTTTCGCGCCGATGACTATCAACAGCGAGTCGCGGAATCACGCGGTATTGCTGGCGGAAGTCTCGGTGGTTTCCCCGGATAATTAACAAAAGGAATAAAAAGAAACCTATGCCAGTCAATCTATGGAATGATGAAGAATATCGCTCCCTGCCCGATCTGGAAGGGTTAGTGTATCGCTCCAATCTGCTAGGACGTGATCGCAGCGTCTGTAACATCTATGGCGGTAACACCAGCGCCAAACTCAACCAAAAAGATCACATGGGCAGACCAACCCGTGTGTTGTATGTCAAGGCTTCCGGCTCCGATGTCAAAACGATTGTTGCCAAGCAGTTCGCGGCGCTGCGGATGAACGAGATCGATCCGCTGATGGAATATGGCGTGATGACCGATGAGGAAATGATCGCCTATCTCTCGCGCACTGCCTTTGAGCCGGATCGCCCACGCCAGTCGATTGAGACACTGCTGCACGCCTTCGTCCCTGCCAAGCATGTCGATCACACTCACCCCGACGCGGTGATCAGTTTGGCCTGTACGCCACAAGGCGAAGCAACCGCCCGCAAAGTCTATGGGGATCGTATGGCGTGGGTCGATTACATTCGCCCCGGCTTCACCCTCAGCAAGTGGATCGGTCAACGCGTGCTGGATAACCCAAAGATCGAATGTGTGGTCATGGGCAAGCACGGCCTCGTCAATTGGGGCGATGATGCTAAAAGCTGCTACGACAATTCGATCCGGCTGATTCAAGAAGCCGAAGACTATATCAAGGATCAGCAAAAGGGTAAATCAGTGTTTGGCGCAATCGCCTTCCCTGCGATGCCCGAAAAAGAACGCCATGAAGTCATGGCGCAGATTATGCCCTATGTGCGCGGACTGGTTTCGACAGAACGCAGCACGATCCTGAATTACGACGAAGGGCCGGAAGTGCTGGATTTCGTAGGGCGCGAACGCACGCCTGCTCTATCGCAGCTTGGCGCGGCTTGCCCCGACCATCTGGTACACGTTAAGCGGCAACCGCTGTTTGTGCAGTGGGCACCCTCGTTAGGTGTCGAGAAACTCAAAGAAATGCTCAAGTCTGGCATCGAGGATTATAAGCAGCGCTATGTTGCCTACTTCGAGGAAAACAAAGTTCCCGGCGACGAACTACGCGACGCTTCCCCCCGCGTGATCCTGATCCCCGGTGTGGGCATGATCAACACGGGCAAGGATGCCGTCGATGCGGATGTGAGTCGCCAGCTTTATTACCGTGCCATTGCCGTGATCGGCGGCAGTGAAGCTGTCGGCGGCTTCGAGTCATTGACCGCTGCTGAAGCCTACGGGATCGAGTATTGGCCTCTCGAACTTTACAAGCTCAAGCTCAAGCCCCCGGATCGTGACCTTGCCGGAAAAGTCGTGTTTATCACGGGTGGCGCAAGTGGAATCGGCAAAGCGACGGCCTATCGGCTAGCGCAAGAAGGCGCGCATGTCGTTGTCGCTGACATCAACTTTGAAGGCGCAAAAGCCGTCGCTGACGACCTGACCAAGAAATATGGCTTGAAGCGCGGCATGGCGGTATCCTGCAATGTAACCAGCGAAGACGCAGTGATCGATGCGTTCCAGCAAATGGTGATGGTCTATGGCGGCGTGGATACTGTGGTCAACAACGCCGGGATCTCGACTAGCAACCCGATTGAGAACACTAGCCTTGCCGAGTGGCAGCGCAATATCGACATTCTGGCGACGGGTTATTTTCTGGTAGCGCGTGAAGGCTTCCGCGTTTTGAAGACTCAAGCGACGGGCGGTACATTGGTTTTTGTATGCAGCAAGAACAGTGTCGCTGCCGGGAAGAACGCCGCCGCCTACAGTGCCGCCAAAGCTGCCGAACTACACTTGGCACGCTGCCTTGCCGAAGAAGGCGGCGCAGAAGGTATTCGTGTCAACAGCGTGCTGCCCGACGCAGTGTTGCAGGGATCATCAATCTGGGACAGCGAATGGCGCGAAGGTCGTGCCAAAAACTATGGTATTAAGCCCGATGAACTCGAAGAATTCTATCGCAAGCGCAATACACTCAAAGTGAACATCACGCCCGACGATATTGCCGAGGCGATCCTATTTTTGGCGGGGCCACGCAGCGCCAAAACCACAGGCGGCGCACTTGCCGTTGACGGTGGCGTTCCGTTGGCTTATGCTCGATAACGTCCTCACCCCTAAATCCCCTTTCTGCGAAAAGGAGAGGGGGTTTTTTAATGGGGTAAATGTGTGGGTCAGGGTAAGGAGAGGTGCAGCGTGGTCGAAAGTGAAGTCAAGCTCCGTAAACAGATCTGCAAGATCGGGCGATTGATGCGCCGTTATGGTTATATCGATGGCACCAGTGGCAATATCAGTGTTCGGCTGGATGAGGATCACGTTTTGACGACCCCTAGCGGACTCGCCAAAGGCTTCATGAAGCCCGATCAATTGATCGTGGTCAATATGGAGGGTGAAAAGGTCGGCACACCAACAAAGGCCAACCGCGATCTATATCCAACTTCCGAGCTATCCATGCACCTCGAATGTTATAAACAGCGTCCCGATGTAGGCGGCGTTGTTCACGCGCACCCGCCGAATGCCGTAGCCTTGACCGTTGCCGGGATTAGCTTGCAGCAGGCGATTATCCCCGAAGTGATAGTTCTAATGGGACTGGTGCCGACGGCGGAGTATGCCCATCCGTCCAGTACCGAAGACCGCGACGCGATCCGTTCCCTAATCCCGCAGCACGACGTGTTGATGCTCGATCATCATGGATCGCTAACCGTTGGACCGGATGTCTGGACAGCGTATATGCGGCTGGAAACGTTGGAGCATTACGCCAATATTCTGGTCAAAGCCATTCAGCTTGGCGGGGCGCATCCGCTGCTGCCCCACCAGATCGAAAAATTGCTTGAACTGCGGCAAAATCTAGGGCTGATGCGGGCGAATGATGAAGCAATTTTCAAAACTCAATTTGGCGTGACCTTCGAGTCGGAACGCTAGGGAAATTTAGCCCGATATTTTTTTCGGGCTAAACATCTAAAAATAGAGATCTTGCTTTAAGACTTTTACATGGACAAAAATAAATGACAAAACGAACAGTGTTGGCGGTAGATATAGGCGCGGAAAGTGGGCGTGTCGTGGCGTCGCACTTCGATGGACAGCGCCTGCAAACCGAAGATCTACACCGCTTCCCGAATATTCCGGTTGAAGTACGCGGCACGCTGCATTGGGATTTGCTGCGGCTGTGGCATGAGATCCAAGCAGGGATTCGACTGGCAAAGGGCGCGGCCTCGATTGGTCTGGATACGTGGGGCGTGGACTTCGCTTTTTTAGACAGTGCCGGAAATCTGCTGGGCAATCCGGTTCACTATCGCGACCACCGCACCGATGGCATGATCGATTATGTGCTTTCCAAAATGCCCCGCGCCGAGATCTTCGCCCGCACGGGTATTCAGTTCATGCCGATCAACTCGCTGTATCAATTGGCCTCTCTCAGCAAGAATCATCATCCAGTGCTGGAACAAGCGGCGAGTTTCGTTGCCGTGCCGGATCTGCTGTATTACTGGCTCACTGGAGTCAAGGTCAACGAATTTAGTATTACATCCACCATGCAGTTATACGATCCGCGTGCGGGCGATTGGGCTTTCGACCTGCTAGATGCCTTTGGCCTACCGAGACGCTTATTCGGTGAAGTCACACACCCCGGCGCAATTCTAGGCAAATATGGTGAGATTCCGGTCACGCTAGCTCCGCACCACGATACGGCTGATGCAGTGGTAGGCGTGCCAAGTATCACGCCCAACTATGCCTACATTTCGTCAGGTACATGGTCGCTGCTTGGCGTGGAACGCCCCGAACCTGTGATCAACGAAGCGGCGTTGGCGGCAAATATCACCAATGAAGGCGGCTACGGCGGAACATTTCGCATCCTCAAGAACATCATGGGCTTGTGGCTGCTGCAAGAATCGCGGCGGACATGGGCAAGCAATGGCGAAGAATATAGCTATGACAAGCTGGCAGCACTCGCTAGCGAAGCGCCACCGTTTGTCTCATTGGTCGATCCCGACATTGACGCTTTTCTGAACACGGGCGATATGCCAGCACGGATTCGCCACTTCTGCGAAGAAACAGATCAACCGATTCCCGACTCAGTAGCGGCAGTAACGCGCTGTATTTTCGAGAGTCTAGCGTTCAAATATCGTTATGTGTTAAACCTATTGATGGGCTTAACTGGACAAAAAATCGATACGCTGCATATTGTTGGCGGCGGCTCACAGAATGCCCTGTTGTGCCAGATGGCTGCTGATGCGACAGGTTGCAAAGTTATTGCTGGGCCGAACGAAGCAACCTCACTCGGCAACGCGGTTGTACAGTTGATCGCGCTTGGCGATCTGAAATCAGTGGCGGAAGGTCGGGCACTGATCCGCGAGTCGTTCCCGCTGGTGGAGTATGAACCGCGCCACACCGCCGATTGGGATGCTGTCGCGCCACGCTTCAACAAATTGGTCGAGAGGAACACCCGATGATCGAGAACAAAAGCATCGCTGATCTGCTGTGGTTATCGCGAGAGCTAGGCAAACCGGAAAACGATTACGCGATCCAAGCCGAGGGCAATACCTCGCTGCGGATTAGCACTGATACATTCTGGGTCAAGGCCAGCGGCTATAGCCTGCACGATATTGACGAATCGGGTTTTGTGGCGATGCAAGTTGAACCCGTCCTCGATCTGCTCGATGGATCAGATTTGCCAGAGGCGGATCTCAAAGTCGCGCTTAACGCTGCCAAAGTCGATGCGTCGGTCAAAGCGCGTCCATCCATCGAAGTAGCACTGCACGCGATCCTGTTGACGCTAGGTGGCGCACAGGTCGTCGGACACACGCATCCCTCTGCATGGAATTCGATCCTGTGTTCGATAGGCATTGATCAAGCCGTTGGCGGGCGCATCTTCCCCGATCAAGTGGTTGTGTGCGGGCCAGCACCGTTGCTCATCAAATATACTGATCCCGGTTTGCCGTTAGCCCGCGAAGTTCGAGATCGCCTCAAGCAATTTATTGACACTTACGGCGAACCACCCAAAGAGATCCTGATGCAGAATCATGGGCTAATCGCGCTCGGACAATCGACGATGGAAGTTGAACGAATCACCACGATGTCGGTTAAGGCGGCGCGTATTCAGCTTGGCACGTATGCACTGGGCGGCCCACGCTTCCTCAGCGAAGCCGATGTTCGCCACCTGTGGACTCGGCCTGATGAGATTGCACGGCGGGCGCTGCTGACCGATAGCAAAAAACAGTGAGGTCAATTTTGGAAATGAACAAAACTTATATAGCCTCTATCATTAACCGCTTAGAAGAAATCCGCCAAAGACCTATGATGTGGATTGGCAAGCTAACAGATATTGTTCCTTTCCTTAACGGATTCAATTCCGCATGTTTTGTAACCGTCTATGAAAATACTCGTGATAATTTCTACGAAGAAATCGTTAAAGGGCGAGGGTGGCATGTTTCTTCACAAGGCCCAGAGTTTTTTATGCGTGAAAAAGGGTTAAACGATAAGGAAATCGCTGATGAGTTGTTGGCTATTCATATCGAAGTCTGGAAAAAAAGATATGACAACATCAATAGCTAATCTGAATTTTGGCTGAAATAGCTTACAATAAAGCTCTTGCTCTTGAGATATTCATCTACAGCACTTGTCAGGATGATTGACCCGTTTTTCTACCGAGTTTTGCTGGATCAATAACGTTTCAAATGGTTCAACTTGGGTGACAGGTGCTGTAAAGGCGATGATTGTTTACGTTACTTGTGGGAGACTGAGAAATGTCTTTGCAAAGCTATAGTCACAGCTTTTCTTTTCCCTTCGGTGGAATACAACTTGAGTTTGTGGCAAACCATTCGCTTGAAACCTGTATTGAACTCCTCTCTCGTCAACAGACTGTACCGTCATGGCGTAACTATCTTCAAGGCCAACGCGATTTTGATTTCAATCTCATCTCATCTACTCCCGACCGCTGCGAATTCATTATCTACAGAAGGCTCGCCCGATTTGAAGTAAAACTAAAGGGTATGCTGCAAAAGCTGAGTGGCAATTCAACGCTCGTGGTCGGAACCGTAAACTTTTCGGAATCGATGTTTCTCATTCTAATACCCCTACTCGCCGTTACGATTATTGGCATGATCATCGGCATTGTAGAGCTCGCGACGTATGGCCGATGTTTCATAGGTGTTTTTGCTCTACTCCTCTTTGCCGGTGAGGTTTCAGGCATCGTAACCTTGCGGCGACATAGCATAGAACTTGTTCGTCTCATTGAAGAAACGCTGAAGTGAATTTACCTGACATTTTGGTTCATGGTTCAAATACACAACATCTTCTCTATACCAGATGAATATTCGTTGGGCTTCACACAACACGCTGGAGAGAACTTGGAGGATTTAGCATTCCAAAACGGGTGAGCAGTTATGAGGATCATGGTTTTGTATGGCGACTCATAAGGTGATAATAACCATCGGCATTGGGAAGCATTTCAATGTGCTTCCCAATACCATCAGGTAACTTTACAGGTTAATCACAAGGATATGGCCTCCAATTGGGTGAAGAATTGTAGCGGACAGCCAAATCATGCGCCAGATTCGCAATTTCATTGCGAACAAAGCTAGGAACAACAGGAATGTTTAGTCCTGTCGGGTTGAAATTGAGAGGGCTACCATTTCCGCTTTGGATGTCAGCCTTTACAGCAACTGTCAACTTGGTTGAAACGCTCAGCCAAGCAAGATTTGATCCCCAAAACGGGTCAATCAACCTGACAAACGCTGTAAAATATGGTCTTCAATCTTTTCAAAAAGGATAATTTTACATGGAACTATGGGGACGGAATTATACGCGCCGCGAGTTAGAAGGGTTTACGGGCGACCTGCGGCAGATCGCTGACATTCGGTTAGTAACACTTGACGATGGCATGGAGCGCGGAGTGCGTGTGGCTGAGGTTCGCACGGGCAGCGGCTTCGACTTTACAGTGCTGCTGGATCGGGCGATGGATATTGGCACCGCTACGTTTAACGGCGTGCCTATCGCGTGGCAAAGTGGCACCGGGGCGGCGAATCCGTCGCGCTACGAACCGAGTTCGAAGGGTTGGCTCCGCACCTTTCACGGCGGATTACTAGCGTTGTGCGGCCTGAGTCAGGCAGGTGCAGCGAATACCGATCCTGAAACGGGCGAGGAACTTGGCCTGCATGGGCGTATCGGGACGGTTCCGGCGCAAGATATTCGAATTGAGCGGGTCTGGCTCAAGGACGATCAGTGGGTTATGCGCTTGAGTGGCACGGTTGATGAAGTCAGTCTGTTTGGCTGGCGCTTGCGACTGGAACGCATTATGGAATTTACGCCCGGTCAACCCGCCGTGCTGATCCATGATCGGGTTCGCAATATGGGCGGTCTGCCTGCTCCGCTGATGGTACTGTATCACTGTAACTTCGGCTGGCCTCTGGTCTCACCAGACAGCGAGATCATCAGCCCATCGAAGAATATCAAGCCGCGTGATGCGGTTGCCGAACCGGGGATTGGGCAGTGGCACAAACTGCAAAAGCCTACTCCGGGCTATGCGGAACAGGTTTTCTTTCACTATACAGAACCATCGGAACAATTGCTCTCGGCTTCGATTGTCAACAAAGCGCTTGAACTAGGCTTATCGGTATTGTTCGACTCGCGCACATTGCCCTATCTGACCGAATGGAAGCAGATGGGCTACAGCGATTATGTGGTTGGGCTGGAACCGGGGAACTGTCTGCCGATGGGGCGTACCGAGGCTCGTACCGCCAAGCAGTTACGGATGCTCCCACCCGGCGAGACGGATACCTTTACTATTGGCTTTCAGGTGTTCAAACCCTGATTCGGTAACATTGTAAAGTGAATTAGCAACGATCATAGGGCGACGAGGTGCCGTTGCCCTATCCCTTGCTCCCGATCCGTAGCCGCTAAACCGTTCGCTTGCTATACTTTGCCCCATGAGAATATCTTTCAAATGGCAACAGAAATGGCCTGCTATCTTCGTACTGCTAATGCTCTGGTGCGCGATTCTCGCGTGCAGCAGTGTAGATGATGCGGTAGGGCAGCGGCACGACGTAGCGACTCCTACCGCTGTGCTTTTTGCGACGGCGACTCCCGGCGGACGAATCTCGATCTCGCTGATCACGCCCACTGGTCCTTCGATAGGCCCACAAGCACCTACTGTAACTCCTTATGGGCAGATCGTTGCGCCCGCCGCTAGCGCGACAGCGGCATTTGCCACGCTGCAAGCTGCCACCGCTACCGCAGGCGTGACGCTCAGTGGCCCGTTGTACCAGCCCAACGATTGCCCCGAAACCGGCGGGCCACCGCCACCGCCTAAACCTGCGGCATTCAGCCAGTTCGCGGAAAAGATCGGGGTTTACCTTTCGGGGGGCGGTCAGCCAACTGTTCTTGAGGCGGTGCTGCGCGGTTGGGGGGCATTGGGCGATGGCGCGGTGGTGCAGGCCGATACCGACCTGACTGGCGACAGTATCCCGGAAATTATCGTAACTGTGTACGATCCCGGCTTTTACAAACAAGGCATACCTTCCCCCGGCGAACTATTAATCTTTGGTTGCGCCCAGAAGGGCTATCGGCTGCTGTACAGTACGCAGTACAGTCCCACTACGATTCTCCCGGAGCTAAAGCGGGTGGGCGACATGAACGGCGATACCCGTGCCGAGATCGCCTTTACGCAGCAAACTTGCACAGGCAGTGGGCCATGTACCCAGACGATGATGATCTTGTCGTGGAATGCGACACTGGGTGTTTTTGCGCCGCTAAATGATGTGCCGATCAATGCTACCAACGGCAAAGTTACCATTGCCGATCTCGACAAGGATGGCATTCTGGAAGTGGCGATCACCTTTACGCCCGTTGGGGATGTGGCGGCAGGACCACCGCGCAAAACTACCGATATCTGGGACTGGAATGGGCAGAACTATGTATTGGCGTTGACACAAGTCGAAGCGCCTGTCTATCGCATTCACATGCTGCACGATGCTGATGTGCGTTTTAATCAAGGGAATTGGAAAGAGGCGGTAAAACTTTTTGACCGTGTGCGTGACGATAATTCGCTCCAACCTTGGACAATTCCCGGTGAAACCGAAACGCTGCGCGGCTATGCCACCTATAAGAAAATGCTGGCCTATATCGCCGCCCGTTCGCCGCGTGCCGCCGACGACGTATTGACTACACTTCTTGCTGAGAACCCTGCCGGAACACCCGCCCAAAGTTACGCGGTGCTCGGTCAAGCCTTTATGGATAGCTACAAGCAGACGCGTGATCGCAAGAAAACCTGTGCGGCAACACTAGCGGTAGCCGCCTCACATCCCGATCTGCTGACGGTATTGAACAGCTACGGTTACGCCAATCGGACTTATGCGCTGCAAGATTTGTGTCCGTTTGTGGATAAATAAGCCATGTTGGGTAATTGAGTAATGCTAATGAATGATCCCAAACAACGTAAGATTCGAGTGCTGGTTGCCAAACCGGGGCTAGATGGTCATGACCGGGGCGCAAAGGTGATCGCACGGGCGCTGCGCGATGCAGGCATGGAAGTGATTTATACCGGGTTGCGCCAGACCCCCGAAATGATTGTTGAGGCCGCGCTGCAAGAAGATGTGGACGTGATCGGTCTAAGTATTCTGAGCGGCGCACACATGACGCTTACCCCGCGCATCATGGCTCTGATGAAGGCAAATGGTCTGGACGATGTAAAACTGATCATTGGCGGCATCATCCCCGACGATGACATCCCCGAACTTAAAAAGATCGGCGTAAGCGCGATCTTTGGCCCCGGCGCTAGCATGGAATTGATTGTCGAGCAGGTACGTCAGGTTGCAGGTGAACGACCTTAACCGCGTACTGCCCGACATTGTTGAGTCGATCCGATCCAATCGGCGGGTATTGGCGCGGTTACTGACACGGGTGATCAATCGTCAGGCTGACGAGGCATTGGCGGCGCTTTATCCTTTTACGGGGCAGGCACACGTTATTGGCGTGACTGGCGCACCGGGTACAGGCAAAAGTAGCCTTGTTAGTGCGTTGGCTCACTATTACCGAGGAGAGAAGCGTACTGTCGGCATTGTCGCTGTAGACCCAACCAGCCCTTTTAGCGGCGGCGCGATTCTAGGGGATCGAATTCGCATGTACGATCTGGCAGGCGATCCCGGCGTGTTCATTCGCAGCATGGCGACACGCGGCGCACTGGGCGGACTCGCGGCAGCAACAGGCGATGTCATGCGGGTACTGGATGCTGCCGGATTCGATGTAATATTGATCGAGACGGTAGGAGCCGGACAAAGCGAAGTAGACATCGCCCAAACTGCCCAAACTACATTAGTCGTCGAAGCACCGGGGTTTGGTGATGATATTCAGGCGATCAAAGCGGGTATTCTCGAAATTGCCGATATTTTGGTAGTGAACAAGGCTGACCATCCAGACGCGCCCAATACGGTGCGGGCACTTCGTGCTATGCTTGATCTGGGTCATCGTGCCGAACGGACGCTGCATCATGGGTATTTGCTATCAGGTCATCTACCTGATCAGCGCTTGCCCGACGAAAACAACGCATGGCAGACACCGATTGTCCAGACCATTGCTACAGGAGCAACAATAGAGTCGGTGGCAGGCATTTCAGAGTTGGCAGCACAAATCACAGCACATAGAGCTTATCTTCAATCGAGTGGGACACTCGCAACCCGTCAACAAGCCAACCTTAACTGCGAGATCACAGATCGGCTGCGTGATGCACTGCTGACCCAACTGTTGGACAATGTAGATCCCGTGCAGCTCAGCGACTTGATGACTCAAGTCACCACCCGCACGCTCGATCCGGCAAGTGTAGTGCGTCTATTGTTGGCGCAGTTTAATGGTTGAACTGACTCAGATTAGAGCGCTGTCTTGAATGACAGTCCTGATTCGGCTTTGCGACCCCGACGGTGGAGCATTCCAACGACATTCAAGGCGCGGCGGACTGCTAACAGCGTAATCCCGGCGGTAATTGTGAACCCACCCAAGCGTGCCGCCAGTCGGTAGTGTGCTGGCAGTTTGCGCCAGCGGACAGCCAACGTAACCGGAGCCTGACCTACCAGTTCGTTCTTGAGTCGCATGGAAAATTCGAGAGAAGGATCAACGGGATTCAGCACATCCCGCAGTTGAGAGGCCAAATGCAGTAGATGGCGGGCTTCGGGAACCTGTTCGGAAGCAACCCGGTAGTGATCAAATGAAAAGGCTGGCGAGTCAAAATCATCGAAAGCCTTGGCTCTGTCACTCATCTTGTCGTCAGTGTGTTCCGATCCCCCTGTCAAGGCTTCGGCCTGAGCAGCCAGCAGTTCTCGAAGCCAGTCTGTCGCGGAGTTTTCGTTGCCGTCGTGCGTTACCATCCGTTGATCATCCTCTTTATTTTAGTGGCGTTGGTCTGGTTCCGAACGCCGTGCTGATTCAGACTGCGGTGCTGAGGTCAATTCGTCACGCAAAGCCAGTAAAGTCCGGTGATACAGCGATTTGATAGCTCCCTCGCTCCGATCCATAATCTCACCGATCTCCTGATTCGACAACCTGTCTACGAACTTCAGGACGAGCAACTGTTGGCGCTCATCGGGCAACCGCTGGATTGCCTCGACTAGCCGCACACGTTCCTCTTGCGATTCTGCCGTATCTTCTGTAGCTTCGCTGCGTAATCCGGCGGCAACGAATTCATCCAGCGGCACAACCTTACGACGATTACGGTCACGATGCCAGTTCGCGACAAGGTTATGGGCGATACGGTATAGCCACGCCTGAAACGGAACACCACGCTCTACATACGTCTCAATGTGAACTAGCGCCCGGTGAAACACCCGTGCCGTTAAATCTTCGGCATCGTAATGGTTACCCGTCCGAAAGTAAACATAGCTGTAGATCTTCTTAACGTAGCGTTCGTATAGTTCTCCAAAGGCAGCGCGGTCATTGCGAGCCAGCACAACCAATTCGGAGTCGTCGATGCCAGAAAAATCCTGACCTTTTGGTGCAGCCATATCTATAAAACACCTTTGCCCACAAAGGTTGCGGGATTCGTATCACAAAAGTATAGCCGACCCGCGGCTGCTTCACCAGTCGAGCGCAGCCGGATTTGGGCAGGTCTTGTGCCTTTTATACGGGCTTTGGACTAACTTATAAATGACTCGTTAGGCTTTAATTAAAATTGCGCTTGACTCAGACCAACTGTTCGGCCTATAATCCAAATAATCTCGAACGTATGGTCGGAGCGAAATTTATATGGATCAACAAACACTCTCTGAACGGCAGCGTGCCATTCTCAAGTTCATTCGGCAGTCGTCGGATGCACACGGCTACCCCCCCACTATTCGCGAAATCGGCACAGCAGTCAACATCAAGTCTACTTCAGTCGTAAATTACAATCTGAATAAACTTGTCAAGGAAGGCTATATTAGCCGCGAAAAAGATGTTTCACGGGGCATCCGTATGGTGGGCGAAGGCGACCGCCGGAAAGCCGAGTCCGATTTTCTGTCGGTACCATTGGTCGGGCAGATCGTGGCGGGGCTGCCATCTCCACAACCCGGCGACGACTTCGGATACTATTATGACGAAGAGTCCGGCATTCCAGTACCGCGTGCCTTGATCGGCAATACTGATCCAAGCCAAGTTTACGCGCTCACCGTCAATGGGCTATCGATGATCGATGCCATGATCGATGAAGGCGATATTGTTGTGCTCAAGCGTCAGGCAGTCGCCCGCAATGGTGAGATGGTAGCAGTATGGCTCAACGAGCGCGGCGAAACGACCCTGAAGCGCTTCTTTGATGAAGGGGATAGGGTGCGTCTGCAACCTGCCAACCCAACGATGGGGCCAATCTATGTCGATAAGGACAAAGTGGAGATTCAGGGCAGAGTGCTTGCGGTACTTCGCCGTGTAGATTAGCGCTGCAAGCCGGGGCAGGAAAAGCAGCGCCAGCCGCGCCGATAATGTATTGCCGTGCGAGCTGGCGTAAGCGAGAATCGGGATTATTCTCGTTGAAAAACTAAACCTTCAACGCGATCAATTGCTGAATCGCGTTACGAAGGACATTTTCGGGCAGCGCCCCGGCTTGCTGACCGACGACTTTGCCATTCTTCACAAACATCAACAGCGGAATACTCGTAACCTGTAATGCCTGTGAGAGCATCGGATTCGCGTCCACGTCTACCTTTGCAATGCGGATCTTCCCGGCAAATTCGGTGGCGAGCTTCTCCAAAATAGGGCCAATCATCTTGCACGGTCCGCACCACTCCGCCCAGAAATCAACTAGTACGGGCAGCGGACTGGCAAGTACCTCTTTTTCAAAGGTATCATCTGTCACCTTGACAGGTTTGCCATCGGCAATAGCTTTGTCAGCCGCCTTTGCAATCTCTTGAGTCGGCTTCGCCACTGGCGCAGGCGCGTGCTTAAGTAGTTCCTCGACCATGCCTTGAACATCCGTATTCCAAGGTCGGTTGCGCCGTGCCAAAACTTCGCCACGCAGCCAGCCGATCAACAATGGGTGTTTGCCCAGATCGAAGCGCTCCGCAACTTCGGGGTTTTTGCTCACGTCAGCCTTAACCACACGGATGCACCCATTATTTTCCTGTGCCGCTTTGTCCAGTTCACTTTTAACGTCAGTCCGCAGCGTCTCGCCGTTCCAGATCAGCAGCAGGACGGGCAGATCAGTATCCAACATCTCATCTAGATTCGTGCCGTTAACCAGCACGGCAGTTTGTTCTTGTAAAAGTGCCATAACCCCTCACAATTTGATTAGTTCAACTTCGGCCTATTATATCAGACGCGGGCAAGGTGCGGAGATTTTACTTTGCTGTTTGTTATGCCGTTGGCAATGGTGCTTTGAACTCGCAGGGTCTTTCCCAACCGTGTACAATACTATAATTGCCCTTGCTTTTACCGACTGGAGTTGAACGATGGCTACCATGTCTGCACCTGTGACGATGCCACCCGGCCCCAAAGGAATGCCAATTCTAGGTAACTTAAACGAGTTTCGGCGCAAAGGGACACTCAACTTTTATATGGACATTTGGAAGCAATATGGCGATGTCGCTTCAATGAAGTTAGGGCCACTTTCTTCTTACATGTTTGTCCGCCCTGAGCATATTCAATACATCCTCGTCAAGAACCCTGAAAAATATGTTAAGGGGTTGACCCACGATAAATTGCGAGTTGCCATCGGCAACGGAATTTTGACGCTGGAAGGGGATAGTTGGTACCGACAGCGTAAACTGATGCAGCCCACCTACACACCCAAAAACATCCGGCAGTTTTCCGATATGATGGTCAAAGCCGCCCAGCAATTGGATGCTCGATGGGCAGCGCTTACGCCCGGTCAAACTCTGGACATTAACCTTGAAATGACTCGCGTAACCATGAGTGTCATTTCGCAAGCAATGTTTGGAGTTGATCTCAGCGAAAACTATCAGGAGGCGGCTAAAGCGTTGTTTGAACTGCTTATCTATACAAATGAGAGCTTCGAGCAACTGATTGATCTGCCATTATTTATTCCAACGGCGCGAAATCAGCGCATGAAGCAAGCGCGACAATTGCTGCGCGAATTTATCTTCTCGGTCATTCGTCAGCGGCGCGAACAAGGCTTGCAGGACGATCTGCTATCGATGCTGATGAGCAGTCGTGACGCGGATACTGGGGAATTCATGACTGACGATCAGCTTCACGACGAAGTGTTGATCACCTTCTTTGCTGGACATGAAACCACTGCTAGTTTACTTACATGGACGTTCTATCAGCTTTCAAAAAATCCTGATGTAGAAGCCAAACTGCACGAGGAATTGGACAGCGTGTTGAACGGACAGTCTCCGACGTTGGAAGATATGCCGAGGCTACCTTACACCAAAATGGTGTTGAACGAAACTTTACGATTGCTAGGGCCAGTTCCGATTATTGCCCGCGACTCAGCGGTGGATGACGAAGTGGAGGGGTATAGCATTCGCAAAGGTTCCATGATTGTGGTTGTCCCCTATGCAACCCATCGGCATCCCGAATTTTGGGAAAAGCCACTGGCGTTTTACCCAGAACATTTTACTGCCGAGAGCGTTAATAAGCGTCCGCGTTATGCTTATTTCCCATTTGGCTCTGGGCAACGCATCTGTATTGGGCAGCATTTCGCGGAAATGGAAGGACTGCTCATGCTAGCCGAGATCGCTCAGCGGTTTCGTGTACGGTTGGCTAAAGAAAATGATGGTGCGCTCAAATATGCAGGGGTTATCCGTCCACTGCAACCCATTATCGTGACGGTGGAACCTCGTTTGCACTAATCGAATTCGATAGCAAGTTTTGGGCTACTGGTTGACGGCTTGTTGCAGTTCCGAGAGGCGTTCGCTGTCTTCCTGTGCCAACTTCTGGAACATACGACGCGGCTCTGTTACGTTGATCTTCGGCCCGGCTTCGGTGTAAAAGCGTTCGGCCCGCTGTTCCAGTTGGATTGCCTCAGTGAGCGCGACTCCGCGATCTGTGGGCGCGGTGAAGGTTGGCTCGTAGTCGGCGCTATTCAGGCCAGAGATTGGCTCAAGTACCATCTCCGTTACGTTATCCTGTCGCGATCCGGTAAGACGCTGCTTACGCTTGCCGGATTTATTCGCATAGTTCTCGAACAACTCGGCAAGGTCGCCGCCAACAGCCTGTGCCTGTTGATAGAAGTCTTGCAACTTTTCTTCAAAGCTAATCGCGAAGGTGAGAATTGCGCTAAAAGTATTCAGACTCAACGGATATATGCTCCTAAAAACATGGACAAAGGCGAACAAAGTCAAGGATATAGATTAACCCTCATCTTGGAGATTTGTTCCCCTCTCCTTCGGGAGAGGGGTCAGGGGTGAGGGCTTTTTTAGGGTGAGGAAAATTCCCTAGAACCAGCGCTCGATCACGACTTTGCGATCCGTGAAGAAGTTGATCGCGTCAGGGCCTTGTCCGTGCAGATCGCCAAAGAACGAGTCCTTCATGCCGCCGAAGGGGAACGTCGCGATTGGCGCAGCTACGCCAATGTTCACACCGATATTCCCAGCATGAACACGATACGAGAAGTCGCGAGCGTAACGCCCATTCGAGGTAAAGATCGAGGCAGCGTTCCCATAGCGGCTCATCTCTACCGCTTCAATGGCTGAGTCGAAGTCAGGAGTGCTTATCACACTCAGGACGGGGCCAAAAATTTCGTCGGTGACGATGCTCATCCCCGGCTTGGCATTGTCGAAGATCGATGGCCCGACAAAGTTACCATTCGGATAATCCTTGACTTCCTTCGCCCGACCATCGACGACCAGCGAGGCTCCATCGGCCTGTCCGCGTTCCAGATAAGTACATACGCGGTTAAGCGCTTGCTGCGTAACTACTGGTCCCATCTGTGAAGACTCATCCAAACCATAGCCAACGGTCAGCTTGGCGGCCCGTTCGGTCAGGCTTTCCATCAGCGGCTTGTGAATATCGCCAACGGCAACCAGTACCGACCCTGCCAAGCACCGCTGTCCAGCGCAGCCGTAAGCCGAACTGAGTACTGCGCCGACTGTCTGTGGCAGTACTGCATCAGGCATGACGACCATATAGTTCTTCGCGCCGCCCTGTGCTTGAACGCGCTTGCCGTTGTGCGTCGCCCGT
This sequence comes from Chloroflexota bacterium, assembly GCA_040007395.1. Lineage (GTDB taxonomy): Bacteria > Chloroflexota > Anaerolineae > Aggregatilineales > UBA2796 > DATGFK01. The sequence continues at coordinate 21,325 of JBDTVG010000146.1, read as the reverse complement.
TCGTAGACCAGCTTACCGACCCGACTGGAACCGACAAATGAGATCCCGTTTACATCAGGATGATCAATGAGTGCGTTAACAACTTCCTCGTCCCCGTTGATCATGTTGATCACACCGTCAGGCAGATCGCACTGATCGAGCAGGTTGTAGATAAACTCTTGCGAAAGCGGAGTCAGTGGCGATGGCTTGGTGATATAGGTGTTGCCACAGGCGACTCCAACGGGCAGGAACCACAGCGGAACCATTGCCGGGAAGTTGAAAGGGTTGATCGAGGCGAACACGCCAATTGGCTGACGCAATGCCGACTCATCGATGCCTTGCGCCACATCTTCGAGGTTGTAACCCATCATCTGCTGCGGAATGCCAGCCGCTAATTCAATATTCTCGATGGCGCGGCGAACTTCGGCACGGGCTTCGTCAATGGTCTTGCCATTTTCCATCACTACCAGCCGCGACAAATCTTCAAAGTTTGCTTCCATCAAATTCTTAAACTTAAACATGGATCGCGCTCGTGTATAGGGCGGGGTTGTGCGCCACTCGTAGAATGCCTCTTTTGCCGCTTGGACAGCCTTATCGACTTCGGCAGCGGTGGAAAGTGGAACCTCCGCCAGTATTTCGCCCGTTGCTGGATTGAGCGCATTCTGTATACGGGTGGATTTTGATGTGACCCACGCACCGTTGATATAGTTTCTAACTACTTTGGTAGACATAATCATGCTCCTCAACGCAAATATTTATCGATATAGGCAGTGTTATACATGCCATTTTAACATATTTTATACACGACCCGATAAACGATGCAGCGCCAATGACATCAGGCGACTATGACCGCAGGCACTTCGTCTACTGGGGCAGGTTGTTCATGCAGGCTGCGCAGCGGCGAGAACAACACCCACAGAAAGGCCAGCAACGACCCAGCCGCCGCGACCCACAGCGTACCGCGTAGTCCAATCTGCTCCCCCAAGAAGCCGCCGATAAGCGAACCAATTGGCATGACTCCCCAGACCAGAAAGCGCATACTAGCATTCATGCGTCCCTGTAAGCGGTCAGGTGTGATGCTCTGGCGCAGACTCACCTGATTGACGTTGTAGATGACTCCGCTAACCCCCATGATAAATTGTGAGGCAATCAACAAGCCAATGCTCACAAGATCCGTGCCGACTGCCAGCGGAACCAGAATCGCCGTAATTCCGAACATACTTGCCGAGACGATAATCGCTGGCCCCACACCAAGCCGTGTCGCAATCCGCTGTGTCAAAAATGCGCCCAACAAGCCGCCGATACTGCCTACCGAAAAGACTAACCCAAGCGCTGCTGGGTCAAGTTTGAGTTCGCGGGTGACAAACAGAATATAGACCGCAAGTTGCATCGATCCGAATAGATTTGCCATCGAGGTGCAGCCCGCAATTGACCGTAAGATCGGGCTGCCAAAAACAACGCCCAATCCTTCACGGATTTCGTGCAGCATGTGGCGACCTTCTGCGCGTGGTACAGGTACAGCTTCCTGAGTCTTGACCCGCCACAAAAATAAAGCTGAGATGAAAAACGAGAGCGCGTCTAACACGATGGTCAGTGGGGCAGTCAGCAGTTTGATCAGGATACCTGCCAACCCCGGCCCGCCGATCTGGGCAATGGCGCGGCTGATCTCAAGTTTACTGTTCCCCTCAACGAGATGTTCTCGGCTGACCAGCGACGGCAAATAGGCTTGATAGGCCACATCAAAGAACAACGTCAAAATCCCAACGAGAAAAGCGACGATATACAACTGCCCTAAACCCAACATGTGAAAGAGCGCCGCCAGCGGGATCGAGGCTAGCAACAAGCCACGCCCTATGTCGCCCATGATCAGGATCGGACGGCGACGGCGGCGATCTACCCATACACCTGCGAATAGACCGATCAGTAGAAAGGGTGCAAACTGGGCAGCTTCCAGAAACCCCATCTGTACAGGATTCGCATTAAGAATGAAGGCTGCTGTCAACGGTAAAGCTAACACTGTGATCTGCGAACCAAACAGTGAGACAGTTTCTGCTACCCACAACTTCATAAAATCCGGATGCCGCCATAGTCCAGTTAACCGTGAACGCACTAGCTATACTCCTCTTTACCAAAAGACCTTTCAAATCCCTATCAAGTCCGCGATCTTACCCTGTAGCAGTGGAAAACATGCTCGACTATGTTAAACTTTATATCATTTACTAAGTCGGTTCGATAATTGAGGTAAACGTAAGAGTTTTATAACGAAATCGACACAAATCAATTATATTTGTATATAACTGTGCTATCCTTTAGTGAACACATCTTAACTTTTTCACCATGAAATCACCATGTTGTCCGATATCGCTGAAGGCGGTTCACTATGCTAAACCTGAACGTTAGCCATGTTTGTACAAGCTGCGACGTAAATTGCGATAATGATGAATTCTACTGTCCTAACTGTGGTTCTATTCTGCCAAATGCTCTGCGCTATTACAGTCACATAGCGCCTGCCGAAAGCCCGTCTACCCCTGAGCGTACTCCGAAAGATGCCCGGTGGGGAACAGGGTATTTTCACCCTCATGCAAAACTGTTCCTGACCATCATGGTTACGAATCAAACATTGCCGGTCACTATTGGCAATACGCCGATTGTGGTAGGACGCAGAGGTGGCAGCGCTATCCCTCACGCTGACTTGACCCCCTTTGGTGCGTTGGAGCTAGGCGTTTCGCGCTACCATTTACGGATTGAGCGAGTGAGGAGCACATTGCAGATCACCGATCTGGACAGCGACAATGGCACGCTGCTTAACCAAGAATGGCTCATCCCCTGTGCACCGTATCAACTCCGCAATCGCTCAAGCCTGCAATTGGGCAAAATGATGCTATCTGTGCGGTTCGACTGAATGGGTATCTCTGGTTAAGGCGCTAGCAGAATTTTGAGTACGCCACGTCTGGCGGCGTGGTCAAAGGCGGAAACCGCTTCATCTAGCGAATAACGACCCTCGATCATGGACTGGACATCGATCTGCCCCAATTCCATCAAACGCAATGCCGCCGCAAATGGTCCGCAACGACTCCCAATTACCTTGATTTCATCGACAACTACCCGTGTTAGATTCGCTTGAGGCAACCCAGTATAGGTGCTTTTGAGGATAATTGTGCCGCGTGGCTTGACCAGATCGAGCGTCGTAGCAAACCCTTCGGCAGACCCTGTGCAATCGACCACGATTTCTACCGGATCGAGGTGTGGCAGAGTACCATCACTCGCCGGAGCTGTGTAAGGGATATGCCACTGTTCCAGCAACGCGATAGGCTGGGGCTGTCGTGCAATGACATTGAGTTGACATCCGACGCGCTGCAAAACCTGTGCGATCAACAGGCCAAGTTTGCCTGCCCCGATCAGAATCACACTGTCGCTCGGTTTGATGTGAACCAATTCTGTAACTTGGAACGCTGCCGCCAATGGCTCAGTGAACACGGCGACTTCATCTGGTACAGAGTCCGGCACTGCGTACAAGTTGCGAAGTGGCAACCGCAAATAATCGGAAAACACGCCGGGGTAGTTGGCAATGCCCAGCGTCGAGCGATTCGCACATTGGCTAGGGATGCCTTTCATGCAAAACTCGCAGTGTCCGCACGCGACATTGATCTCGCCTACGACACGCTGTCCAGTCCGCCACTGCCCCGCATCCGCCACCAATTCACCGACAAACTCATGACCGAGAATCCCGCCGAAGCCCATATAGCCATGCGTCAGTTCAAGATCGGTGTGACAAATTCCCGCCAACCGCAGCTTGATCAGCGCTTCCTCGCGATCCAGTACCGGATCGGGTTCTGCCGAAGCAAGGTGCAAATCCGTATCATATCGCAGCGCACGCATCACTATCGCTCCACTATTGAGGCTGCCGACACTTGCTAAGTTTCCCCACCACCAGTACGTCCATCAGCCCGTTTGGGGATACGGATACCCTGATTGATGCGCTCGATAATCTCAAGATGTACTGCATCGTCAAGCTGTCCGTAGCTGGTCAATTTGTTGGGAGCCAGCGCAAAAGGCCAATGGCGGATCATACGTGCCCAATGGGCAAACAGAGGTCGTAAATCGTTGGTGTAACGTGCCTTTTCAAGCTGCATCATATACATGGTATCTTCGCCGATGGTCCAGCCATCGAAATCGAATTCCCAGAACTCCCCGATACTTTTGTCATCGGTCATCAATTTTAGTTTACCCTGCTATGTCGCCACGATTTTTCAATAAGAACAAATTATTCTTCGTCGGTAGCCAATGCCAAATGCTTCTCGATCAAATCCAGAATGCGTTCCACCACATAGTTTTGGCCTGCTAGTTCAGTAACCTTTTCGACAATATGATCCATATCATCGTAGTAGGTATTCCAGAACGACTGATCGTCGATGTCGGCAACCTTCGCTAGTAGTTGTATCCCGGCGATAAACTGCTTGGAATTGGGCGGCGTATGTTCGATAAAGTATTGCAGGGCATTGATCAGCGCGGGCGGGTACATCTTGTACAGCGCTTCGGCAACTAGCTCAATATGCTCACGATCATGCTCGATCACGATCTCAGACTGCTTGATGACGCGCTCATAGTCGTCAATTGTGCCACACATACCCAGCGCATAGCCGATAAACGCTGCATTCTTCCAACTAGAAACAGGATCATCTACCACCCGTCGCAGCATATCGAGCGACTCCGGTTTGGTCTGAATAGCACTTTGTCGATTCGTGACCAGCCAGCGCAGCAAAATTCGTGCATTCTTCTGGATATTTGCTTCGGGATCGTTCAGGAAGCCCGCCAACCATGTGATATACGGCGGCGCATGGAGATCGGTGATCTCGTCTACAGACAAGTCAGTGGGGGTCAGGGTGTGGTTAACGTTCAGGAACAGGCTGAGTTCATTCGCTGATTCCGGGAAGCCGATCCGTTCGAGCAAAGCTAGTGCAACTTGTCGTTCGCTCATTGCCGCAAAGTTGACCTGATCACGCTCGGCGCGATCCAATGCAATCGGCAAGGTGTGACCGTTAACGCTACCGATCTCGGATCGGGCGAGTTTGGAAAGTGCGGTATGCACCACAGAAGGATGAGTCACTAACCAGATCCTTTACTTTCAACGACATAAATAAGGGCGGGTTTAAGTCCCGCCCTCAGTGTAATCAAGCAGCATCTACAGTCAAGCACCCTTGCTAACTAGCGTGCGGGAGCACCTGTACCTGTATCACCGAAGGCATCGGCGGGAGCACCTGCTGTACTGGCATCGGCTTTCTTGGGCCATGCCGAGATCTCGACAGTGAGCCGGTCAAAGAAGCTGTTGGGCGGCAGCGACCCGGAACCGTAAGCGAGGTCTACCACACGCGCCTGAACCGTCAGCGTTTGCGTTTCGAGCATGACGATAGAACCCGGCTTGACCATTACCGCCTCACCCTTTGAGGCGAGCTCGGCTTTGATAGCTTCGTCGTTGAAGGCGTGTTCGCTCATCAGCACTTTGGTTACAGTCTTGATGTCGTTCTTGTCAAAGACCCAAACTTCCGTTGCCGTGACTTTCTTGGGGTCGCCTACACCAATTGTCTTAGAGATGCCTGCGCCCGTTTCTCCCAAGAATTCGCCTGCCGCCGTTTCGATACTGAACGAATCGTCGTACAGGTCGTCACCAAGAATATAGGTGGACATATACTGACCCGTCGGCGTACCGCGCTCAATAGCATTGGCGGCTGCTGGTGGGGCGGGAGCTGCTGCTGCCGCCTTCTTTGCTGCTTCCATTGCCTTGCGCCGTTCTTTTTCCTGCCCGACGGCGACGGTACTGCGTTCCTTAGAGCGCCCCTGAAACAGTAGCGTGACAGGGATGATGGTGTTGACGACCACTGCACCACCAAAGATGATTGCCACCCCCAAGAGACACAGAAACGGAGTCAGGTTACTGTTAAAAAAGCCGGGAGTAACTTTTGACAGTTCAGCATCGTCTTTAACCGCTAGCGGTTGGAGCCTTTGTAGCAAAGGAGCCAATTGGCTGTCGGTGTTGGTCTGAACCATCTCACTGACAATCTTATCCGAATCACCCAGCCGAGAAAGCTGAGTCTTTGCATTGCTCTCGTCGTTGGTCGCTTGCAACTGCCATGCGACTTGTTTGACATATTCAGTTTGCCAACTCTCGCTCAGGTTAACTGGCCCCGCACCCGTGTAGACTGTTGGTGCAAGGATATAGGCCCAGATGAATCCTAGGGCCAGACCAAGCAATAACGTACCAACCGGTAGCAGCTTTGGCAGCACCCCTTGGCTGATAAGAAATGGGATGGTCTTAGGATCGATCAGGGTTTTTAGTGAAGCCCATATTGAGTTTGATTCAGACATATCACCAAACTGGCCTTTCTTCCGGGGGATAGGGGCCTAATCCAGGCAGCTATCTGTGCATGGCCCATATCATGACATTGTACATGATGCGACGCTACAAGACAAACAAAGCAAGTCAGTCAACTTGCCAAAGTCTACCGAATGATCTGCCTAAATCTGACCAACCTCGTCAGTTGGTGCGGCACAGCTAGCCCGAAAATCTCACAAATGGGTACTTTGCCCGCGATCTTTGAGCCGCTGGATAACCTCACGTACTTCATTGGCCCGGTCTTTATGGCTGACCAGAATCACATCGCCTGTATCCACGATGACAAGGTTATCCAGTCCAATTGTGACAACCATCCGCTCACTAACGATCAATGTCTGATGGGTGTCGATCTGAATATGCCCATCGATCTTGCTCCGTAGTGCGTTACCGTGTTCGTCGCGGGTGAGCACATCAAAGAGCGAAGCCCAACTTCCCACGTCGCTCCACCCAATATCGACAGGGATAATCGCGATCTTTTTGGCCCCTTCCATGATGGCGAAGTCGAGCGAGATCTTTTTCATCTGCGCCCATAGCGTATCGATCTGATCGGGTTGCGCGGCGATCTGACCCAGCAGCGTGTGAATTTCCGGCTGCTGGCGCTCAAACTCTGCTAGCGCTTGCTTGGCTTGCCAGATAAACATCCCAGCATTCCAGCTATACAAGCCTGAGTCGATAAACGTTTTGGCGGTAGCTTCATCGGGTTTTTCGGTAAAACGGCGCGACTCATAAATGGTAAATTCATCGCACGTACCGATAGAGTCGCCGCGTTGGATGTAGCCGAACCCTGTCGAGGGGAAATCGGGCTGGATGCCAAGGGTTACGATATGCCCAGTCAGCGCCGAGTCGTAAGCGCAGCGCAGCGCTTTGGTAAACCGTGCCTCTTGTGCAATATGATGATCGGCAGATAGCACAGCGATAACTGCTTCGGGGTCGCGCTGGGCGATGCGCTGTGTCCCTAATGCGGCAGCGGGACCACTGTCTTTGGCTGATGGCTCCACGATAAAATTTTCTGCCGGAATCTGCGGCGCAATCTCACGCATCGCTGCCGCCATTGCAGACCCACTGACTACATAAATCTGTTCAGGCGTGAATAGATCGTGCAGCCGATCCACCGTAACCTGAAACATAGTACGTTCTTCGGTCAGAGAGAGTACCTGTTTGGGGCGATCCTGACGGCTCAAAGGCCACAGTCGCGTCCCACCACCACCAGCCATAATGAGTGCGTAGAAATGATCCATGAGACCCCACTTTCACTAGATGGTTGCAAAGATTGTTTGAAGTTAGTGCCGCTTGTCTACCAGTCCATATTGCGTAACGCTGACCTGTTGGACAAGTCCTCTTAGTTCAAGAATAGTTAGGGTACTACTAATTACCTTTACAGGCAAACCGCTTTGCCGCGAGAGTGAATCGATGTGTTGAGGTTCTGTCGCCAAGCTGCGTAAAATCATCGCTTCGACCTCATTCTCAGCGAGAGAAGTCGCTATAAACGCATTTTCGGGTCGGGGACTGGGTTTATGCGTTTTGAGTGGAGCCAAATCGAGCGTCAGCGCATTCAGAATATCTTCGGCTGTCGTCACCATAACGGCTCCGCTTTGGATCAACAGATTTGTGCCTTTGCTGGAGGGTGATAGCGCGTTGCCGGGAACGGCGAAAACATCGCGTCCCTGTTCCAGCGCAAGATTGGCAGTGGTTAATGCGCCGCTGCGTTCAGCCGCCTCGACGACCAGCGTACCCATTGCCAAGCCGCTAATCAGGCGATTGCGGGGTAGAAAATAGATATTTTTGGCGGGTGTCCCCAACGGCAGTTCTGAGACAAGCGCCCCATTGGCGGCGATCTGCTCGGCAAGCGGGCGATGTTCAGGCGGATATACACGGTCAATCCCATTGGCAAGTACGGCAATTGTGCGCCCGCCTGCATCAAGGGCAGCCTGATGCGCTTCCGCATCGATGCCCCGGGCTAACCCACTAACAATCGTCATGCCGCGATGGGCGAGCGGTTCGACAATCTCGTGAGTCATGGTTTTGCCGTAAGCGGTAGCACGGCGCGTACCAACCACTGCCAACGCTTGACTATCCCCTTCGGTCAGTGTGCCTTTAACATAGAGTACAGGCGGTGGATCGGTGATACTGCTCAGGCCGGGGGGATAGCCTGTATCTTCCCACGTAATGACCCACGCTCCCGCCCGTTCGATATTGCGGAGTTCAGCATCCAGATCGCAAGTTGTGCGGACGGCAAGGATGCTGTTGATCGTCCGATGGTTCAGTCCGGCGGATTCTAGCGCTCGTGGCGAAGCCTTCCAAGCGTTCTCAATGCCGCCAAAATACTGGATCAAGGTATGCAGCCAGACTGGGCCAACGCCATGCGCCCGGTTGAAGCCGATCCAATATCGCAGCGTACTTTGATCCACGCATGACACTCCACATCCAATAAGATTTCAGAATATCAGGCGCAGTACAGACTGTCAAGCGTAATACAATACCCTTCTCAAGTCACTTATTTGCTACTTTCGCTGCTGAACCATGCAATTTACAGGTGCCGCCTTCACACTCGACCACCTCAATGCCCAGTGTGCGGCTGATTGTCAGTCGATGTGCGGCGATCCATTGGTAAACTCGCGGCCCTAGCCAAGTAATCCCCGGCAGAAACAGAATCGGGTACAACCAGAACACCAACGGCAAACTGCGCGTGAGCCAACGCACACCTTCGTATCCGACAAACACCTGACCGTCCGGCGCAACGACATGGATCTGACCGAGGATCGCATCTTGGGTAAGCTGCGGATAGCGGCTGTGAACTTCGTCCCAGATTTGAGCGTCAAGATACTCTATTGCATGATTCGAGTCCAAACGCTTGATGATCCTGACAGACTGCTGGCAAATCCCGCATAGGCCATCGTAAATCACTACCGTGTTTGGAGTCGCGTTTTCAGCCATTGCGCGGACACTTTCTTGATCAATTTCGATCAGCTTTGGTCTATATTGTACATTATATCACAATCAAGTGCGGTACACTCTACGACTTTAGCCGCTTTTGTAAAGAATAATGCCTGTGAAATTCGATTCCCAATCCCGCACGCTCATATGGTTTTGCCTGTATTTCGTCTGCGGCGCGATTATTGCTTTACGATTTGACCCGTTCGACACCGAGTTTATTACCTACCGTTTTGCCGATAACCTGCGTACCGGACACGGTCTTATTTATGGCACACCGGGCATAGCCGTAACGACTTATCCGGTTGCGCCACTCATGTTGACCTTCACTGGGCAATGGTTGCCAGCTTTTTCACCTGCGTTGCCATTGGCGCTGGCAATTGGTGCGATTTTTCTAGTCAGGCTTGCCAATGATCGCTGGTTGATCGGTTTGGCCTATATACTGTTAGCCGCATGGCAGCCCTCGACAGTGATCGCGATCATGTTAGCTTTTGCGCTGGCAGGATTAGAAGCCGCCGTCCGCAATCGTTGGCGGTTGGCGGGTTGCTTGCTTGGCATCGCTATCTTGACCGAACCCTCAGCAATTGTATTGGCGATCCTGACGCTGCTTTTGGTAGTACGCACCAACGGTTCGATCCAACGCTACCTTGTGCCCGTTATTGCGATTCCGGCGCTCACATTGTCAATGATCGTTCTGTCTATAAATCCTAATGGCTCCGCAGTTTTGGTGTCGATTGTTCCCGGTTTTGCAACGATCTTGATTCCATTTTTGGCAGTATTGCTATTTGTGCGTTATCGCGCTGCCTTGACCGCTGCCCCACAGATCGCCCTGCTGGTGGCGTGGAGTGCGATCTTGATCATGCTAGCTTTGTTCAGCAAATCCCTGCCGACTGCCGCCATCCTGCCGGGACTGCTAGCTATCTTCGCTGTAGCGCCTGTGGCATGGCTGGCGCTTGTTGCGGCTTGTGTCGAGATAGTGCTAGGCGGCTATTTGCGCCCGACATGGTATCCATTACAAACCGATAGACGAATGACGTATGCACAAGGCGATTCGTTTTCACCTGAACGCCATGTTGGCAATTGGATTATCAGCAACACCCCCGAATCAGATACCGTCGCGACCCGCGAAATCGGCGCAGTAATGAGCTTCTATGCCAAGCGTCCGGTCATCGATCTAAGTGGTCGGCTGCAACCCATTGCCTTTGACCGCGATTTCTTCTTGAAATATGCGCCGGATACTGTAGTGCTTGACAAAGACAAGCCTGTCCTCTGGGAACCGTTCAAGACGACTTACGCCAAAATCGAGCCGAAAGAGTACAGTTTGGCCTCTCCGTTTGTGATCTATCGACGAGTCGCCACCTTTACGCCGCTGGACGATCATCCTGTTGATCTAGTTTTTGCAGGAAACTTGAGCCGCGACGATCTGCGGTTGCGCGGTGTGGCAGTAGCGAATAAGGTGGAGTCCGGTAATCTGGTTCGGGTGCGACTCGATTGGGATTTGGCTTATGCACCCTCGTTCGATCTATCGATCCGGCTCAAACTGGTTGATGGATCGGGCAAGACGATTGCCGAGGCGGTGGATAATCCCCCGTCGGAACGCTGGCAGAGTGGGCAAGTCAACACCTATCATTTGCTGGTACTGCCCCCCAAAACGACCATTGGAACGCTCTCGCTTACTGTCGGCGTGGGTATTCGCAACGGTGATCTTGGCGAACACACCGTCGCTACGCTTAACGTGACGAAGTAGCCAACGCCAACAACGGATCGCGCAGGGTCGCCGCGAAGGTACAACTCGCGGCGGGAGTCAGGTGGAAGTCGGTATCGGTGAACTGATCAACTGGTACAGAGTCCCACAAATCCGCATAATGCCAGCCTTCGCGAGTGGCAGTATCGCGCAGTGCATCGCGATAGCTGTTGTAGGCCCATTTCGGGTAATAGCTATTCACGCGGATTTCACTTGTGGTACTGTGATACGTTGGCTCATTAATTAGCAACGTCAGAATCCCCTGATCATGCGCTGTTTGGATGCCCGCTTTAACAATATCCAACGAGAGATCCTCGGCGGAGATTTTGCCCGGTGTCGTCAGGTGCATCAGGTTGACGGTTAGCAAACCATCGTCGGGCTGCAAGGTATCGGCGTGTGGCGTGACAAACTTCGGGATCTGGTGATCGATGCCTGTTGCCGCCCAACCTAGCCCATAAAGTTGATAGCGTAACCAGTCGGCAAGGGCGCGGCGCTGTCCGATCAGCGTGCGATCAACCCATGTCGGCGGTGAAACAGGCCACTGATACAGCTTAAACTTATATTGATCGACCAGTGCGGCAACCTCATCATAATCAGCGTGGACGACCTCGAAGTCAAGCTGATCGCTTGGATAGAGCGAAGCCAATGTGGTAGACCAGACGATGAGATCGGGCTTGTATGGCAGCGCGTGACGCAGGATGAGCAAATCCTTCATCACGCTCAGGGTCGGGTAGCCAAGATTATAGACACGCACCTTGCGTCCATCCGACGTGGTCGGGTTGAGTCGATTCAGGCAAGCCGCCTGCGTTTGAGTCGGGTCTAACAGATAGCCCCACACCGACGAGTCACCGATCATGATCACGCGGTATTCGTCGTCGGCTTTCGGACGAGCGATCTCGTGCGAAGCCAACATTTGATCGAGATCGGGCATGATCAGGTTATAGGAGTCGGCGGGATATTCGCTGAACGGTAGGCGCACGCGTCCCGGCACAAGCGTATTGTAGACGGTCAGGCGGTTAAGCCCCTTCAATGGCTGCACGACATAGTAGATCGCGTTGAATAGGATAAACAACAGTGTCGCCTTGAGCAGCACATTGCGTACCAACTTGGCTCCGTTGGATTGTTGAATTTCCATCAATGCCCCACCAACCCCATCAGCGCTTTTCCGATTAAGGGGAGGTCAGGCAGCGCGAAAAAGATCCAGCCCACCGCGACAAAGTGAAAGGTTGCTAGCACACTCAAGACATGGATTGCGCTCACCAGTCGGGGCTGTGCTTGGACACGTTCATCCCAAGCATGAGTATGATCGGTTAGCCAGCGATGGAACCACAAGCCAAGCCCGTGCCAAGCCCCCCACAGCACGAAATTCAGCGCGATGCCATGCCATAATCCGATCAAAATCATGGTGCTAACCTGCGCCAGTAGAATGATCAGCAGGCGTTGGGATCGCAGCGATGACCCCATCAGCGCTCGACTCAGCGGCGTGAAAAAGTAGTTGCGGAACCACAGCGACAGCGTAATATGCCAACTATTCCAAAAAGCACTGATATTGCGCTTGGTGTAGGGCGAGGTGAAATTTTCTGGCAGCTTGATTCCTGCCAGAATGCCGATGCCAATGGCAATATCGGTGTAGCCGGAAAAGTCAAAGAACAGCCGGAACGCATAGGCATAGACCATGATCCATGTGATCAAAAACGATCCGGGGCGAGTCTGTTCCACCAACTGCGGACTGAGCGCGAGATAGGCCAATGTATCGGCTAGCACGAACTTCTTGAATAGCCCGATGCCGATCCGCGTCAAGCCATTGATGATCCGATCTGCATCAAGGGTGATAGGCTGATCTAGTTCGCGGGTGAAATGCTCGATCCGGTCAATTGGGCCAGCAGGGATCGCCGGGAAGAAGATCGTATACAGGGCAAAGTCAGTCAGGTTGACTGCGCCAAGCCGCTGATTGCGATAATCGAGTAAGACGTGCATCAGCCGGAAGGCGATGTATGAGAAGCCCAACCATTGCCAGCCGGGGATAATGGTTTGCCCAATAGAACGCGATAGCGATCCACTCACAACGGTTTGCAAGGCAGGCAACTTCAAGATCACCAACAGCAGGATAATCAATACGACGAAAATCAACCCCATCTGGCGGCGTACAGCGCTGTCGGTTCTTGGTACAATCGCGCCGACACTGACCGTCCCAATCGCCAACACCGCAATCGGTGGCAGCACTGTCAAAACCTGTCCGCTGTTTAGGCTATTAATCAGTGCCGCAAGGCTAGCCACCCCCACGAATAGCAACAACAGCTTGCGATCAACAGGCGTAGGCTCTGAACCGACCAACCACCACACCCCGACAATCAACAGCAATGTAGCGGTAGGCAGCGCCGAATCTAACACGGTTGGTGTACCAGACGGTTGCAGCGCGTACAGGGCAATAATACTCAGAATCAGCAGCGCGATCCGCCGTTGTGTGCGAAATACCCACACACCCAACGCCGCAATGATCATCAAGCCGATAGCGAGAAGGGTCATTAGTGAACTTTATACTTCGCGTTGTGCCTCAATAACCACCCACTCGCCCGAATTACGCCGTGCATAGGGAGTCAAGCCAGTGGTACGCAGCGCCGCCTCGACTTCCTCGGCCTGCTCCTGAATAATGCCGCCGAACACGCCGATCCCGCCGGGACGCAAGACACTGCCCAAGCCTTGACCGCACATCGCAATAATCACTTTCGCCAGAATATTGACCAGCGCCAGATCGAAACGAGTCGCGGCATGGATTAGGCTATCCAGACTACCCGTCTGCGCGGTGATCTTATCAGCGACACCGTTTGCGGCGGCGTTCTCGTCAGTCGCCCGAATCGCAATTGGATCAGTATCGAGGGCGAGGATATGCGCCGCGCCCAGCTTTGCCGCCAGAATCGCGAGAATGCCCGACCCTGTACCGAGATCCAATACGGATGCGCCGGGGTGCGTCCCCATGAGATCCTCGGTGGCTTCGAGTACCAACTGCGTACTAGGATGTGTGCCTGTACCAAAGGCCATACCGGGATCGAGCGCGATCAGCACATCGCCGGGTTCGCCGGGGGCATCGATCCACAATGGGCGAATGAAGATGTGCTTGCCCAGATGCACCGGATGATAGTTCGCTTTCCACGCCTCCGCCCAATCCTGCTCATCGATCACCTGATATTGCGGAGTCGGCATGGGATAGAGCTTGTTCAAGTGCCACAACGCTTCTTCCAACTGCTGTTTTGCTGCGTCAGCCCGATCATCTTCTGGCAGATAAGCCCGCACGATCAGGCGTTCGGCGGGCGGTACGGCATCTTCCCACGTTTCGATAAAGAACCCAGCTTGCTCAATCGCCACGCCCTGATGACCGTATCGCTGTAATACCTCGGCGACGGCTTCCGCCGCTTCGCCGTCTACTTCCATCGCTATTTCTATCCAGCGCATCGTTGCTCCTTATCCGCCTATATTCTTCTTTATAATATTTCCTAACATCGCTTGCCTTCAATAACAAGTCATTGTCGCTTTCCATAGTTAATATTAAACCAGTCAACGAATTCCTGAAGCCGTAAATCGAACTCGTCAACTCCCAATAAAGCTTCATGAACGATTCCTTCATCATAACGTTGTTTCCATATGTATCGTGCGGATGTATCCCCTTGGATGAGATATGCTTTCCAGTCATCGAATACATCAAACCCATTAGGGGTAGCAATGAATTTGCCATATTTTTTCGCATCTAAACTTACTTGTTCATCCGTTTGACCGCTATCTACATATAGCGCGTCATCGATTGTTTTGTACACAATTTCTGCGGGCTTGCTCCATAGATCTGGATCTCGACGTGATCCTTTGTTCCGAAGTAGGGGAGTGAAATTCGCTGTAGCCACACCAAGCACGCCTCCCAATTCGTAGTTTCCAACCATAGAGTCTTCTACCCAAAAGCACATCTTCCCAAACACATAGTGTGTGTGTTGTTCAAGAGTATGTGCATCTAACGCCGGAGGATCATCGACCTCGAATTCGATGGCAAAAGTCGTTTTAGAACCGAGTAACATCCACACATCTTTCTTGATGCTTCAGATCTACTTACGTTTAGTATCTCGCATTATCATGATTGCTAGTTGTCATTTCTGCAATGTCTTGATGATTAGCATCACGCAGAGCATCGCTAGCAGAATCCAGACCATGACAATCACAGCAGCGGCGATCCAGTTGATCGGCCTGTTTTGTGCCATGAGTTCGACGGCGCGTTGCTGGCTATCCGCGATAACCTCGCCGGGAATGAGTTTGAGCGCAATAGCAATGCCTATCGGTACAATAATCAGATCATCCAGATAGCCCAACACAGGGATAAAATCGGGAATTAGATCAATTGGGCTAAAGGCGTAAGCCACTACACAGGCCGTGAATACCTTTGCCAAGATCGGTGTGCGTGGATCTCGATAGGCAAAATAGAGCGTGTAAGTTTGTTTCTTTAACTGTCTAGCTTGCTGCCGCCACCAATTAAGCCTACTCATTTTATCATCAAGTTCACATTACCAATTCGGCAAGCGGCTCAGATCCGGGATGCGATCCGCCGTTGGCACGATGACTGCACCGGGCGCGGAACCTGTCGGCACGGCGAACAGCGTAGTAATGCCCGTAATCACCGTCGCCCGCGAAAAATAAGAAATCTCACCATCGCCGGGGTTAAACAGCAAATAGGAATCGTCGCGCTTGCCCAGAATCAGATAGGCGTGCTCACCGCTAGCAAGATAATAGCAGTTCGGCGCAGGCCCGCCACAATCGATCACTGTGCCATCGGCAGATGTACCGATCCACACGCTGTTGTGGGCGATATTCTCGCGAAAACCCAGAATCGCCCAGACTGCTACGGGGTAACCATGTCGCAGCGCCGCGTCAATTTGCGATTGTGCCGCTACCGGATTAGCCGAAAGTAACCTCACCTGAAAGCCACTCAACGCCTGAAAGACAGGCGACCAACCCTCAACATGTACACCATAGCCGCCCGGCCCCGTGATCGAGCCACCGATCAGGTCACGAGGCCAATAGAAGCGTCCATTGGTCGAACCGACAAAGCCGCGCTTGGGATTGATCGAATGTGGCAGATTGTTGAGGAAGCCGGTTTCATCGAAGTTCAAGCCATACATCATCGCCAACTGCTGCGCAATCTTGGCTTCGCACGACAGCGGAAAACCTTGCTTACCCGATGAGGTGGTTTGGAGCGTAATCCCTACCAGCCTTCCATTCGCAATCTGGAATGTGACCGCTGGGCCGCCCGCCGCCGAAAGTGTCTGTTCGCCATCGGGGAACGTCGGCAATGCCGCCACCGCAGAATCACTCATTACAGCGGTTTCGCCGGGAATCTTGAGGATTTGTCCGATCCGCACCAGCGACGGATCGGTAAGTTTGTTAGCAATCATCAACTGATCAACGCTGATCCCGTATTGGTTGGCGATGCTGGTCAGTGTGTCGCCGCGCTGGACGGTATACGTTCCCGGTGCAGAGGGAGTTTGGGGTTGTGCTGCGCTCGTTAACCCAGCCCCCGAACCGGGAAGTTTAAGCACTTGCCCGATGTATAAGGCATCGCCATCTTTGAGATTATTGAGTGCAATCAGCGTTTCGACAGTGGTTTTGTAGCGGCTGGCGATGCTGGTCAGTGTTTCGCCTTCGCGCACCACATGAGTCGCCGCTTGTGCATAAGTCGGGCGCGGCAGACTGGCGAGTATGGCGATGGCGATAAGCAGCACAAACAATAATCGGCGCATCCGGCGCGTGTCCTATCTGGCACATTTTATCGCGTACAGTATAGAATTTCGCCGGGCGCTTGGCAAAAAGGAGCTAGCGACGATAGTTGAACAGCGCGAATATACCACCCAAGATCAGGAACAGAGGCCAGACCTTACCCCAGTCCAGGCCGAAGATAAAAATACCTGCAACCAACAGCATTGCCGCACCGCCAGTAAGCTGTCCCTGTGCTTCCATACTCCAGCCGCCACCATTTCGGTAGGTCGTATAACCGTTGTACAGCAAGCCAAGCGCCGGGATCAGAATGAAGATCGCCCACCAGTTCCCAGTCAGACTAAACAGACCAAACTGCTGCAACAGGAAGATCACACCAAGCCCAATCAGGCTCAGTGCCGCGATCATGCGGGCGGGTGGGTTCTCCGAAAAACTTGGGTTATTGCCATTCCTGTCGCTGCCACGCTTTGGCTTTTCGGGTATCTCAGGGGCGTTATATTCTTCAGACATGGTTATCTCTCCTTATACACTCACTAGCATTCGCTTTTAGATCATATAAACTATGTATCTATACGTAACCTCAGCGCTTTTGTTGCCATCAATGTAACGGCTATCCGTCAAATATAGGAGATCGGATTTGGACATCAAAACGTCGGTGCAGGAGCAGTTTGGTAAGGCGGCTGCAAATTATAGCACCAGTGTGGTTCATGCACAGGGCAAAGATCTACAAACAATGGTACGCATCGCGGCTTTGCCGAATACGGCTCATGTGCTAGATGCGGGCTGTGGTGCAGGGCATACGGCATTGGCTTTTGCGCCGCATGTCGCCCATGTTACGGCGCTCGATCTGACAGCAGCCATGCTCGATCAGGTACAGGCGTTAGCGGCAGCACGCAGCCTAAGCAACATCGAGACCCGGCTAGGCGACGTTGAACAGTTGCCCTTCGAGGCGCATACTTTCGATTGTATAACCTCACGCTATAGCGCTCACCACTGGCCCGATCCACGTAAGGCGCTCCGTGAGTTTCGGCGTGCGCTCAAACCCGGTGGTCGTTTCATCCTGAGCGATTGTGTCGCGCCCGAAGATCCGTTCCAAGATACCTTTTTACAGACGATTGAATTTTTGCGAGATGGCTCCCATGTGCGCGATCACAGCATCCGCCAGTGGCAATCGATGCTCACGGAAACAGGCTTCGAGTCACAGGTAGTCGAAACGTGGGATGTAGTCTTGGATTTTAACGATTGGGTGGTGCGGATCTCTACGCCTGAAGCCAAAGTTGCTATGCTCAAAACTTTGTTCACCGAAGTGCCGGAGTCGGTGAAACAAGCGATGCACATCCAGCCCGACTATGCGTTCGCCCTGAAAGGTGGGTTGCTGGTCGCTAGTCTACAACAGTAAGTAACCAATGAGGAAAAATAGGGTAGCTGGCCTATAAAGATAGGGCGCAATTTAGACAGAGGCAAAATCACTGTGCAAGATCGCATCAAAATCCAGAAAGTCGAAACGCTATCCGATGATTGGTATGTCCTAAAAAAGACGACCTTTGAATATCAACGCCGCGATGGGACATGGCAACTGCAAAACCGCGAAACGTATGATCGCGGCAATGGTGCGACCATTCTGCTTTATAATCGCCAGCAGCAAACCGTGATTCTAACCCGCCAGTTTCGCTTCCCAGCCTACGTCAATAACCACTCCGGTATCCTAATCGAAGCGTGTGCGGGTTTACTTGACGAGAACGAGCCTGAAGCCGCTATCAAGAAGGAAACCGAGGAAGAAACAGGCTATCGCGTCCACGATGTCAAAAAGGTCTTTGAGGCGTTTATGAGTCCCGGTTCAGTCACTGAAAAGTTGTATTTCTTCGTGGCTGAATATCCCAACGAATTAAAAGCTACTGATGGTGGCGGGTTGGTTTCGGACGGCGAAGACATCGACATTTTAGAGATCAGCCTTGATGAGGCGCTGCATAAGATCGACTCTGGCGAAATTATGGATGGCAAGACGATTATGCTGTTACAGTATGCCAAACTGCATAACTTACTCGATCAGCCTGCTTAACGCTGGCTGAGAATCGCCGTAAGGTTATCACCTTGATGCACAATATAAGTGAGTACACCGTTGGCCTCAAGCAGCTTTTGTGTCTCGTCGATGCTGCGAACTGAGTCTTCACCAAAGCTGTAGGGGTCCATGACGATAGCAACAATACGCAAACCCCGCCGGACGAGCAGCGCGGCCTCGCTAATCCAGTTGTCCGTTGGGTCGGCAGTGATAATCACGACTGTACTGCCGCGAGACAGATGATGCCCTTCGAGTGCTACAAGCTGATCACAAGTGACATCTGTTTCGGCGCGGGCGACTGTTAGCGCTTCAAAGATACGGGTTAATTGGCGATTACCGCGATCTGGCTGGAAGATCGAATGCACTGGTGTATAGGTCACGAAGCCCAATGCCCGCTCTTTGGTCAGGAAGTATTCCACGAGTGAAGCGGAAATCACTATCCCATATTCGATGGTTGAGGGCGGGACGAAGAAATCTCCGGCGTTCCACCCTTCCAATGTATAGGGGCGCTCGTATTGCGCTGTCATCGAGAGGTCAAGCAAGATCCACACGTCCGCCATCGGATCAAGCTCGAACTCCTTGACCAACAAACGATCTTTACGGGCGGAACTTCGCCAATGAATACGGTTGAAGCTGTCGCCCGGTGCATACTCACGTACTCCCGCTGCATTCGTTGTCACGGCGTGGGTACGTTGACGTTGTGCATCGCCGCCGGCCAGCAGTCCAGTTGGTATTGTGAAGCTGTGAACGGGGACGGTTGCTGGATAAATCAATACCTTCGATGTCGCATTGACTTTGCGTGTAACCTGAAATAGGCCGAACGGATCGCCGCTCACAAGGGTGATCGGGCCAAGTGTGTATTCGCCCCGCACAACACAGGTTGTATGGGCTGTCCAATGGAAAGTTTGGCGAGGCCACAGCATCGGCGCAACGACGCTCGGATTGTGTCCCGGCAGATCAGAATGATCACGCACTTCTAGCCAAATTTTGGGCAGTATGCTGGCATTACGGATACTGAACGTTTCGTCCAGCGTGCGGCCTACCTGAGCACGTCGCGCACGGGTTCGCCGCGCCAAACGCACCCAGTTCACTGAAGTCCAAGCCCACACCAGCGAAAAGATTATCAATGCACCGAACAGATACGCGAGATTAAAGAAAAATCGCCGCCCTGAATACAACCCTAGCAGCAAACAGGCTATCAGTAGCAGGTAAATTCCAAGTCGTCGGTTCGGCATCTTAGGAAATCGTGATCGGGCGCAACCCGACACTAGCGCCCGGTACAGGGATTACGTTCAGCAAATTCTGGATAATGCCGCGTGTGGTCACATCCTTGATCCGTGCTGTCGGGCCAACGATCAGGCGATGGGCGAGGGTCGCTTCCGCCAATGCTTTCACATCGTCTGGAATCACGTGATCGCGTCCAGCAACGGCAGCCCGCGCTTGGGCTGATCGATACAGTGCTAATGCGCCACGTGGACTCGCGCCCAAGTAGACCTCTGGCAAGTTGCGTGTCGCCGTGACGATCTCGACAATATAGCGCTTCACATCGTCGTTGACATACACATTCTTGACGGCTTTCTGCGCCCCTACCAGTTCGTCAATACTCACGACCTGCATCAAATCGTTGAGTGGATGTTTGAACTGCTGCATGTCCAGCATGGCGACTTCTTCCTGCGGAGTCGGGTAGCCAAGCCGCAAGCGCACCAGAAAGCGATCCAACTGTGCTTCGGGCAGCGGAAAAGTCCCTTCGTACTCGATAGGGTTTTGCGTCGCTAGCACCATAAACGGCTGCTCAAGCGAATAGGTGATCCCATCGACAGTGACCTGCCGTTCCTCCATTGCCTCTAGCAGCGCTGATTGAGTTTTAGGAGTCGCTCGGTTAATTTCGTCAGTGAGCACAATCTGGGCAAAGATGGGGCCAGCCCGAAACTCGAATTCGCGAGACTGCTGGTTGAAGATAGAAATGCCTGTCACATCCGAGGGGAGCATATCGGGCGTGAACTGGATACGGCTGAAACTGCACCCGACAGATCGGGCCAATGCCTTCGCCAAGACCGTTTTCCCGACACCGGGCACATCTTCTAGCAGAATATGGCCCTGACATAACAGACCGATGACGGTCAACCGTATCTCGGCTTTTTTGCCGATGATGACGCGGCTAACATTTTCGATGAGACGTTCGGCAACCGACTGAACAGGTTTTGCTGCTTGCATTAATCAACACACCATTGGGATGAAATAACAATGACACATCAGAAATGTCCATTATAGCGCAAGCGGGGTAGTTTGAAACATGCCTTGCATGGGGAGTAGGGCAATCGCATGTTCTGTTCTTTATAAGCGAATAAGTGCTAATGAGCTTTCTGACCCAAAAATTGGCTCGAACTCAACGTTTGAAAGGTGTGAGGATTAGATCCTCAGGACAGTCGCTTAGGGTAAAAAGCGGTTAATCTCAGGAAATGATAAATCGACG